>JBCKWO010000051.1:0-14664 GCA_038922535.1 Methylobacter sp.
TGAATATTTTCACGGCGATAACGGCAGCGGCGCGGGCGCATCACACCAGACCGGCTGGACCGGGCTGGTAGCAAAATTGTTGCATGAATCGTAATCCGTAGGCGGAATTAAAGTACGACCTGTACAGCACGAATTAAAACCCGGTGTTCCAAGGCTTGATTGCGCAGGGTTTCCGCTATCGCATCAATCCAGCCAGCAAGTAGCCTCGATTTCGTTACACTTTGCCGCATTCTGTGTACCACGAAGAACACAAAGTCGTGGTCGGGTTAACTCGATAGAGTGTAACCCGACTTTCTAAGTCAACACGCCAGAATACGACTAACGTCTAATCCGTTCGTGCGATTACTTCCCTTTCTGATCGTCTGTT
Organism: Methylobacter sp.; assembly: GCA_038922535.1. Taxonomy (GTDB): domain Bacteria; phylum Pseudomonadota; class Gammaproteobacteria; order Methylococcales; family Methylomonadaceae; genus Methylobacter_A. Next base: position 368 of record JBCKWO010000051.1, read on the forward strand.
AATTCCTCAAGCCAGCCTTCAACATCCGGACTGAGTTCACCTTTGCCGGAGAGTTTAAGCGTTTCCTTGAGGTAGCCGTGTTCCACTATCGGTAGCGGCAGGACACCTTGACCTCCCATTCCATTATGTGCCTTGATGCTACTGTCTTTGAGATCAGCTAACAATATCCGGCCAGCAATTTCCAGCTTGTCCATATCTACGACGATTAGATCATTGGCGAATTTACTCGCTACATAGGCGTAGTAACCGCCGCCTTTTTTCATGCCGAAATGAATACCATGACAGCCGGCTTCACAGGGTAGACTTTTGATAACTTTATTGGTCGCAGTATCAACGATAGTGATACTGGCACTTAAGGTATTGGCGGTGACGACATATTTACCGTCTGGGCTAACCGGCGTTTGTATCGGCCATAGCCCATAGGCTTCACCTGAGATTTTACCAGATACTGGATCGTAATCCGCTGCAAGGTTTATATCGCTCAGCTTCTTTTTGCCAGGAATGTCAATCACTGTCAAACTACTTAGCATTGATGGCGGCGTACCTAGTAGATTGGCGGCGTAAGCGCGTTTTCCGTCAGGCGTACCCCAGACCGCAATCGGTATCACTCCGCCTGTTGGAATTTCAGTATTGGTTTCACTGTCCAGATCAATTACGGAAACACTGCTGGCCAAAGCGTTCGGTGTAACCATGTACTTGCCATCATCAGTGATGAAATGACCGTGTGGCCCAGTGTGCGGCCCCGTGTTAATGCTCTTTAGCACTGAAGGCGATGCGCCGCCGCTGAGTTTGACGACCTGTTCGCCGCCGTTAATGGCAACATAGAGGATGTCGTCGGCAGGCCGGGTAAGTACATGCGAAGGCGATTCACCCACTTCAATATTGCTGGTCACCTTCCCGCTGGCGCGTTCGAAAGTCAATAGCCGTTTATCGAACCATTGGGTTTGATAAATGTGCTGATACGTTTTATCCGGCCACATGTTATGCGGATGGTTCATGTTTTGCTCAACGCCTTTGACTTTATTGACCAGCTTCCAATTTGATGCATCAATGCGGGTCGCGGTGCCGGGCTTTTTCTTGCCCTCAATTATCTCGAACTGGGTGTTGACCCAGACTTCGCCCACTCCCGGTGTCTGTGGCGTTTTCAACTCGTTGGGCATGGTCATGCTGAGCGCGCTAAGGCTGATGGTATTGCCCTCGATGTTGAGCGGTATATCCGGCAGATTCACTTCCCACTTGGGCTTGTTGTAATCCCGCCATAAACCGGGCGTGGTTGCCACAAAGAAGGTGCGTAGCAGGCGCTTGGCGAGGTCGCTGCTGGCTGGCACTTTAGCGCCGGTAACCAATTGCAGTTCGCTGCCGATATCCAATCCTTCGGTGCCGGGATCATCCACTATCACGGCGCCGAGCATATAAGGGTGCACCTTGCAGGTGAACACATAAAGTCCGGGCTTATCCAAGCGTTTGGTGATACTGGCGTCAGAAGGTTTTTCCTGGTCAACCGGAAAATCCTTGGCATCGGCAGGCCAGAGTAAACTGGTAATGGTATGCTGGCTGCGGGTCTCTTCGGTCATTTTTATTTGCACCGCCTGCCCGGGTTTAATCACCACCAGGGCATCGCCATCGACAGGGTCTTTAAACCACAGCCCTGGGATATCCGTCATTTCCAGCATTGCCGACGGCATAAGCCCTGGCACACTAAGGATGGCATCACCGAGATGGGTGCTATCTGTTTTAGCGTTTACGGCCATACTGGTCAAGGTAATGACAATGGCGCTTGCTATACTGGTCATCTTAAAAGTTTTCATAGTTTTTACCTTCCACGATTAATGTAATAATTATTCTTATCAAGGGATTATTTTGATCCGACGACTCTGAACGCGCCCATCATGCCGCTCTGCATATGCTGCAAAACATGACAGTGGTAATGCCATTCGCCGGGACCGACGCCTTCACCGGCTTTAAGCACGAAAGATTCGCGCTGAATGGGGCCGATATTGACAGTATCGACAATATGGGTAGTCCCCGGCTGGATCCAGCGGTGTGCATGCAGATGAAAGGTGTGGAAAGCGGTACCGATGCCGATCACATGGAACCGGACCAGTTCGCCTTCGCGCGCACCCAAAGTGGGATTGGTCCAAAGCGGAATCTGACGATTGACGATATGGTTGACTTCCATGCCCCAAAAAATGTTTTCATGCATCCATAAAATGAATTCCCGTTTGACATCCTTTAGATCCACCTGCTTGACCTGTCCGTCGATCAATGCAGGTACCTTGCCGTTTTTCGGGTTAATGATCAAAGTGCCAAACAGCCCTTTATCCTCGGCGCCCAACATGGGATTGCCGAAAGTATGGTCGTGATAAGGCCAGGCGCCAGCCGTACCAACGGCAGCAGTCCATTTGTAGGTATAGGGCTTGCCAGGAAAGGCGGCCTGATCCGAAACCTGGTTAAGCATTTTCATGGTGCCGTCGCTGTCAATTTTGTAATGAACGCCATGCACATGGATGCTCACTGGATCATTCGAACTCTTAATACCATGCTCCAGAGTCACCTCCGCCTTGTCGCCCTCGGTCATGATAATAGCGGGACCCGGGATGGAGGGTTCCGGACTGTAACGGGCGGTTATATCCTCTATCTGCCCTGATGAATCGCGTATTTTATGGCTGACCATCTGATAGGCTAATTGCCCTGATTCCATGTTGGTCGCTTTCAGCGTGATCAGATGCGTTTTTTCCAATGCGGCGTTAGCCTGTGCAGCAAACGTCAGTGCCAATGCGCAACACATTAAAATGATTTTTTTAACATAATGGTTGTCTCTTTATAAAAAGTCAGTATTTACCGAAGTTCCTGTTTTATTTCAACTGTGATTAAAAAAAACGGTTGATTGAGCAATCCTTTCCAACTTTGCGATAAAACTATCAGACGTCATTGACGGTATCTCCCGCACATTCTGTCAAATAATGATTCGCTTTAAATCGTCTTCAGCGTTGTTAAGAGAAATAATCTCCGGGCAAGCATCCCTGCCGGATAACTGGTGCTTCCCATTTTCAAGGGGGACAACCGGAAGTTGCATGGACAGGGTTCTCTATCGATAGGAAGGCTTTATTAAGCACAAACACATGCCATAAAACTTGTAACCCGACTCATGCAGCAACCTGTTCTCGATGACAAGGAAACATCAGTTGGAAAGATTCTATAGTAGTAATATATCTTATGCAGCTTATATATTTAATATGTTTTATTTATAACATATATGAATGACTCCATTTTTATGGTATCTTTTGCATTTGTTACCATTTACTTGACGAGACTCCATCATGCTTCAAAAGATAAGTTCCCGCCAAAATCTAATACTTAAACTATTACTGGAAAACAGGAAGGGGTTGAGTATTGATGACATTGCCGATGCTCTGGATATTTCAAGAACCGCTGTGCAACAACATTTTGTTGCAATTGAAAATGAGGGCTACATTAAAAAAAACACACTCAATAAAACCGCCGGACGCCCGGTAACTATCTATGCCATAACCGACAAAGGGATTAATTATTTTCCTAAGCAATATGCCTGGTTTTCTGAGTTGATTCTTAGCGATTTAAAAGAAGATTTAGGCTCTGAACGTTTTAATGACTATATGCAAAGGCTTGGGAGAAAATTAGCAGGCAATTTACGTGGTCAATTTGTAGGGAAGAGCTTGGATAAACGAATGGATGAATTGGCTTTGATCATGACCGACCTCGGTTACCAAATCAAAACAGACGATAACAGAGATCTCGATAATCTAAGCATTCAGGCTCATAACTGTGTTTATCACGACCTCGCACAGAAACATAATGAAATTTGTGAGTTTGATTTAGCACTGATGTCCACCTTGTTGGATCAAGAGGTTACGCTAGTAACTTGTATGGCGAAAGGCGATTGTGCATGTAGCTTTAAAATTAAAAAGCCGGACAACTCAACATCCTGATAGGCATCAGCCGCACGAGCCTGGTTTTCAACAAAAACCGAAAAGATAATGCGTCATTTATTCTCGGGATCCCAAATCAAGGCGACAATACCTGATTTCTGTTTTTGGCGAGTCACATGACAATTAAGAAGACGTCCACAATAAGTCCGATTGATCTGCTTATCTTTAATTGAACGATAAATCCAGTAAATAAAGAAATTTCTGCATGATTTTTAGCAATCGGATAGTGATGCTTCAATGGAACGGGAGAACTATACCCTTCATAAACAATACCCACATGGCTGATGGAACACGCGATGTATGTTTGTCGTTGTTATAGGAAGGCAAACTCCATCTAAAATAATGAATATGTATCAATAGCGGTATCGTTTTTAAGCGACATGAATGTCGCTGGCAGCATCTAAAAATCTCAGATAATCAGCATAGGTATCAACGTCCCATTGTGTTTTAAGTTCATGGCACAGTAAATTCAATGCATTAATCTTTAATCGTGTTTTAGCTAATACCTCGAATGAGCCCCAATTAATGCAACCAGTGCGGAGGCTAAATCATTGCGGGTTAATGACGGACAGTCACAACCAATTAACAGCGCATATCCAAACTGATTGATGCCGATACTCAAGGCAGCATTCATGCGTTGTCCCAAATCACCGGATGACTGGGTCAACAAGGCGAGTGAATAGGCTTCGGCTGCTTTGGTGAAAAACGGATGGCCGGTGGAAGGTGTACACCAAAGCTGCACCGAGCATAAGTTAGTTGAACTGACTAATCTTAGCGTCCGCCAGGTCAATTGCTGATGTACTTCTGCCGCTTGCACGGCGGTCAACTGCGGCATCAAACAGGCTTTAACGCTGCCCGCCACCGGCGCTTTACAGAAAACCTGGAGACAGCATCAGGATACTGGTAAGCCATGTTTTAACAGCAAGACGGCGCGCAATCTGCTTTATGCGCCGAACCTTTCGTTGCCGCCGCCGGCCGTAAAGTGCCGGGCGCATGGCACCCGTTTTGCGGAGTATTTTCGTGTGCCGGTGCAATACCGATAAACTGATCGGCATAAGCTTCGCTGGTGAGTAAATTATAACTGCGTTCACACACTGCCATGCGTTGTCCACGGTAAAAAACATGGCCTTCGTCATCATGAACCTCGGAAAAAGGGCCGCGATAAATGACGGCATGGCCTTTATCCAGGCACGGTTCATGGTGAGGTTTTATCGCGGTAATGGTCACTGAACGGAATTCAATATCTTCAACCACTTGCCAAGGCTGGCCTTCCCATTTGTCGTAGCTGACAGCCACAAAACCTGCCGCTATGAAGGCTTGCAGGAATTCATGCTCTTGCAGGGCGCCGGAAATACAACCGCTCCACAAATGTAGATCGTCCTTTAAGTGTTGCGGCACCTGCTCATCACTGACAATATCCGAGATAGCCACACGTCCGCCCGGTTTGACGACCCGGAAAATTTCCCGAATCAACTGTTCCTTATCGCTATCATGCACCAGATTCAGCACACAATTGGATACCACCAAATCAACACTGTTATCGTTAATTAACGGCCGCTCTTTACGCTGTTTTTCCTGCCAGGCGCGTAAGGCGATAATATCTTCGGCGCACTGCACTGGGGTTTGCGCCAAATGTTTATCCATGGCGGCCAAGTCCAACGCCAAATCCTGAATTTGTCCCTTAACGAATTCGACCCGGTTTGAGCCGATTTTTTCCGCCATTTCAGCTTGATATTTTCGGGCCAGCGCCAGCATGTTATCGTTCATATCGACGCCGATGACCTTGCCTGACTCGCCCACCAATTGCGCAGCCATGTAACAGATCTTGCCGGAACCGGAGCCCAAATCCAGCACCACGTCACCTTTTTTACATAGCGTGACGGATCGCCGCAGCCGTAATCTTTTTCGATAATTTCCCGGGGCAGGATGGCCAGTAATTCACGGTCATAATCGACCGGACAGCATAAATCCGCCTGTCTTGATTCCGCGCCTTCTGAATAGCGCTCTAAAACACCTGTTTCTATCGTCATTTTCTATCCTTCTGAAAGGTAATGTAAGTCATGATTGTATTCTTAGTCCAGTGCACCGCTGCAACTGCTCCCTTGTCCTGCCGTGCAACCATAACAATGCTGACGAACCGTGATCGCAGAACCGGTTAATGGGCGGCTTATTAAATCGCTTAAATGAGTTTTGCCAGCCGGATTTGCGCCTAACGGCAGGTCCAGCGCCTGGTTAAAGTCGCAATCGTAGACAATCCCTTGCCAATCGACGCTCAACGTATTCCTGCACATGACACCGTGCAAATTTTCCGGCCGGTAATTGTCTTTTAATAATTGCAAATAATCGTTAAATAGCCCTTTGCTAATTAGCATACTGCCAAATCGCTGAATCGGGAGATTAGTCATGGCAAAAAGCTTGTTAAAGACGATGCCATAATGTTCTTGCAGATGTTCTTTATAGGCTTTTTCCAATGTCTGTTGTTCCGGCGGAAGCTGAGCGCCTTGCGGATTAAACACCAGATTAAGCAGAAGATCGCTATCGGCTTGTCCGTAACCCAGGCTGTTTAACTTTTTCAGCGCCGACAGGCTGGCGCTAAAGACGCCTTTGCCGCGTTGTTTATCCACATTCTCTTCCAGATAACAGGGCAAAGAAGCCGTCACTTCCACCTTGTTGTCGGCAAGGAATCCGGCCAGTCCCTCATAACCGGGCTCTTCAAGAATGACCAGGTTACTGCGGTCGATAACAGTGACATCCATTGCCCGAGCAGACGTGACCAGATAATTAAAATGCGGATTCATTTCCGGTGCGCCGCCGGTTAAATCCAGCGTATGTATGGCTTCCCGGCCAATAAAATCCAGGACAATGTCGATGGTCGCCTTATCCATCAATTCAGTGCGATTGGGCCCGGCATTGACATGACAATGCGTGCAGCTCAGGTTGCACAAATAACCCAGATTAACCTGCAGTATTTCCAGTGTGTTTCTGGTGATGGCGGGAAAATCCGTCTGTTTTTTTTCAAGATATATCAGCGTGTCGTGCATAAGCTTTGGTTTTTCCTAAAGTCAATAGTGCCGTGAGACTATTGCTCTGCCCTTGGCGTCAATAATCCTATGGTATCGGGGTAAAAATCGTATCAGGCAAATCCCAAATTTTGGGTGCCGGGTTCGCCATTAACTGATAGGTCGTTAAACCCTGATAAAACTTACAAAATATTTTGGTTCTATGTGATTTGCAGTGGTAAATAGAATTTATCGCAGTGCTCTGTAAGAGTAGGCCACCCATCTAAGGCGGGACATATTGATGTAAGGCTTAACCTTCAACTGTCCCGGCTTAAGTGGATAGCCTGAAATGGCCAGCATGGGACCAAACTCACTTGCTGCGGCAGCTGCAACCATGTACCTCCCGAAGTCGGAATTCAGTTCTCCCCTATCACGCAAAATGGGCGCTAATACACCCAAAGCAGTCGTCGATAAAGCGATGGCCCCCAATAAAGGCGGTGTTTGGATCAGCCCGATAGTATTGAAGAAGAACATATAAACCATTGCCACGGTAAACGAGATAAACCAAGCACTTACCGCTAATGACAAGATGACAAGGGTCTCCCTCGAATCTTATCAAGATTAATCTCAAGCCCGACCATGAACAGCAAAAAAGCCAACCCGAGTTGACCCAGCGTATCAATCATCCCGACTGGACTTGCCAGGTCTAAAATATGAGGACCTATCAATATGCCCAAAATAATTTCAATGACCACCACAGGCAAACGTATACCACTAGGTAATTCGGCAAGCAGCGGCGCCAGCATGGCAACAAATACGATCAGCAGAAGTTCAGAAGGATAGGCTTCCATAGGTTGACTCCATTGTTGGTTGAGTTAAATTACAGGGAACTGAGTTTAAATGAGTAATCAATCACAGACCATCGTTTTTCCGCTTTTTTCCGATGTAATCACTCTCTGCTGTGCTCTATTTACCGTATTCAAGCCGCATGGCACTGGGTGTAATTATTCAGATCCCCTTCGGAATTTTGAGCTTGCCACTTAATTCAGAACGCGAGTTAGGCTTAACCGTTGGTCTGAGCTTGTCGAAGGATGAGCAAACCATAAAGCGTGTGCCCACTTTACACGACTGAATAGTTGTTTGAGCGGGTTCGTGGGGAAGGTAATCCTGGATTTTGATTAGTGATGCGATATTCACCAAATTGCTTCGACGGGATCGGATATTCTGAACGGGATAGTCAGCTACACCTGTATGGCAGCAAAGGCATCAAGATCCTCGACGGCAGCGACCGTTCTTCGTATGAGTTCAAGATTGCTCTCCAAATCCATCATGCCTCCGATCGCAAGCGTTACCAGCATTGCTTCGAAAGGATAAATAAGATGAGTGCGATATCTTTGCAATTGACTTGCCAGATCAATCTCTTCGACTCCATTGTCCATGAGAATCCGAACATAACTTGAAAGCAGGTTTGCTTCGTGAAGCCGCCGGGTTTCGGGGGTAAGCGCTGTGGCCAAGAAGTAAGCGACATCGCTAATTCCCTCGCCGGTGCGGACAAGCTGCCAATCGAGAAACCCCGGTTGAGATTTATGCCAGAATAAATTACCGGGATGACAATCGTGATGAACGAGTGTTTGAGGGCCTTCCGAAAGAAAGCGCATTGCTTTGCGACGATGACGGGCATATTGCATAGCCGGGGCGTGAAGTTCCAAAGGAATGAGACTACCGGCTCGACGCAATCCTCGCTTCATCAACGGCACAGCAAGGATCGTTCCCAGAAAATCTTCCAAGCGCCGAACTGGATTGGCCAACCAGTGATAGTCTGATGAAGGCTTGACCTTATTCCAGAAATGCGCATGAAAATAAGCCAGTTGCTCGACAATCAAGGCAGCTTGGGCGGCGGTCAACGCATCGCTTGAACATCCTGTACTTGCGCCAAACTCCGTTACATCGGCAAGAACCAGTGTCGAGCCCCGGCCGAACTTGCTCTGCGCCGCCAGAATGGACGGCCGACTTATCGGCATGGGTTCAGTAATTTCATTATAAAAACGCACTTCGGTATGGAGTAGCCGTGGTAAAGCCGTAATCCACCTTGCTCGCCAGGCCATCGACGGAAGCTTCACAAACCAGCGTCGCGGCAAAGTTTCCGGCCCATTGTGTTCGACAGTGACGCGAACTCTCGTCGTCGTTCCAATATCAATGGAAATAATATCGACCCTGGAAACTGTCGTATCAGTAGAATGGTTATCAACGATTCGTTGAGCCCAGGCGACTGTCATATCACTGGGGCTGTGGATGAGAATATTTTGCTTCATTTTTTATACCTGTTTTTTCTTATGCTTATCTTTATTAGAAGCTTGATAGCGTGGGCAACGCTTTTCTGTCCACCGTTTTATTTAGCTGGAACCAGTGGTTATAACCAATAGTCATGATTTCCCGCTTTTAAACCGGCGATAACGCCGGATCAGCGCGTTGGTCGAACTGTCATGGCCGAGTTGCGGCTCGTCCGCGCTTATAAGTTCAGCAGCGGTTTTCTGCGCCAACACTTTGCCTAACTCGACTCCCCATTGATCGAATGAATCGATATTCCAGATGGCTCCTTGCGTGAACACGCTGTGCTCGTAAAGCGCTACCAGCAGGCCTAGCGTTTTAGGTGTCATCTGTTCGATAAGCAGTGTGTTGGTCGGACGATTACCCTCGAAGGTGCGGTGTGCGGCCAACCAGTCGGGGGTGCCCTCGGCTTTGACTTCAGTCTCAGTTTTGCCGAAGGCCAGCGCCTCGGTTTGAGCGAACAGGTTGGCCATTAACAGATCATGCTGATCTCCGAGCGGATTCAAGCTTTCACAGAAACCGATAAAATCGCAGGGAATCAGGCGGGTTCCCTGGTGAAGCAACTGGAAGAACGAGTGCTGGCCGTTAGTGCCCGGCTCACCCCAATAGATCGGCGCCGTTTGGTAGTCGACGCAGGCACCGTCCAGCGTGATGTGCTTGCCGTTGCTCTCCATCGTCAATTGCTGCAGGTAAGCGGGGAAACGCTTGAGATACTGGTTGTAAGGAAACACCGCGACCGACTGGGCATCGAAGAAATTGTTATACCAGAGTTTGAGCAAGCCCATGATGACAGGAATGTTCCGGTCGAATGGCGCGGTGCGGAAATGCTCATCCATCGCATGGAAGCCTGCGAGCATCGCATGGAAATTGTCCGATCCGACGGCGATCATCGTCGATAGGCCAATTGCCGAATCCATCGAATAGCGTCCGCCGTCCCAATCCCAGAAGCCGAACATATTGTCGGTATTAATGCCGAATTTCGTCACTTCTTCGGCATTGGTCGATACGGCGACGAAGTGTCGGCGCACGGCATGATTGTCACCGATCTTAGCCAAACACCACTGGCGTGCAGCACGGGCATTGGTCAGGGTTTCAAGTGTTGTAAAGGTCTTCGAACAGATGATAAACAGCGTTTCTTCAGGATCAAGATCGCGTGTGGCTTCCACGAAATCAGTACCATCCACATTCGAGACGAAACGAAAAGTCAGATCGCGCTGGCTGTAATGCCGCAGCGCTTCGTACGCCATCACCGGACCCAGGTCGGAACCGCCGATGCCGATATTGACGACATTACGGATACGTTTGCCGGTGTATCCCAGCCAGTGACCGCCACGAACCAGCTCTGAAAAAACGGACATCCGGTCAAGTACCGCATGGACTTCAGCCACCACGTCAACGCCGTCCAGCATGATCCTCTCGCCTTTAGGCGCGCGCAAAGCCGTGTGCAGAGCGGCCCGGTGTTCGGTTATATTGATGGTATCGCCATTGAACATGGCCTTGATTCGTTCGCGCAAGCCGCATTCATCGGCAAGTTTGATCAGCAAGCGCATACTCTCATCAGTAACACGGTTCTTCGAATAATCCAGGTAAATGCCGGCGGCATCGACCACGAACCGTTCACCGCGCAAAGGATCATCCGCGAACAATTGGCGCAGGTGTAAAGATTGTATCTGTTGATAATGCGCCTGCAGCGCCTGCCAAGCGGGGCGCTTCGTTAATGGCTGTACTATAGAATCGATTCTCATGGTGTTTTTTTCGCTCCTGTCTGATGAGTGCTTTGAAGTTGTGTATCCAGTAACCGCCATTGATGGCCATTACGCGCCAGCAGTTCATCGGCGGTCTTCGGGCCTTCGCTTCCGGCAGTATAGTTGGGAAAAGCGTCAGGCGGTTGTTGTCGCCATGCCGCAAGGATTGGGTCAATCAATCGCCATTGCGCTTCCACACCGTCACGGCGAGTGAACAGGGTGGCGTCACCGCACAACGCATCCAGCAGCAAGGTTTCGTAGGCTTCGGGAATGCGCATGTTAAACGCTTGCTGATAGCGAAAATCCATGCGCACGTTGGCCGTCTGCATTTCGCTGCCCGGCTGTTTGGCGTCAAAACTGATATCGATGCCTTCGTTAGGATGAATACGCAGGGCGATAACATTGGGCTCGATAAGTTCGGTTTTGCCTGCGAACAAGGGTTGCGGTGGCCGCTTGAAGTGTATGGCGAGTTCGGTTACGCCCCGCGCCAGGCGCTTGCCGGTGCGCAGATAAAACGGCACTCCGGCCCAGCGCCAGTTTTCAATACGAAACTCGGCGGCAACATAGGTTTCAGTGTTGGAATCCGAAGCGACGCCGGGTTCCTCCCGGTAACCCGGCGTCTCATCACCTTCAAGCTGTCCGGCTCCATATTGTCCGCGCACTGTTTTCGCTGCGACTTCTGTTGCCGTCATCGGTTTAATCGTGCGCCAAACCTGTATTTTTTTATCACGCACCGCATCGGCATCAAAGGCAATCGGCGGTTCCATCGCGATCAGCGCCAGTAATTGCATCAAATGATTAGTCACCATATCCCGCAGGGCGCCGGCTTCTTCGTAGTAACCGCCGCGATGACCAATGCCCAAGGTTTCGGCTGCGGTTATTTCCACATAATCGATATGATTACGATTCCAGACCGGTTCGAAGAGCGCATTGCCAAAACGAAAAACCAATATGTTCTGCACGGTTTCCTTGCCCAGATAATGGTCGATCCGGTAAATCTGATGTTCCAGAAATACTTGGGCAATAGTGTCGCTGAGCGCCTCTGCGGAAGCCAGGTCGCGCCCGAAAGGCTTTTCGATAATAATTCGCGCCCAACCGGATGACTCACTGCACAGCCCGGCTTGGCCCAGCCCATCGATAATCGGAGCGACCAGCGTCGGCGGTGTGGCGCAGTAATAAAGCCGATTACCCAACGCACCACCGTTCAGTTCCTGAATACGCTCAGCCAGCCTGGCATAATTTTCCGGCTGTTTCAGATCGCAGGAAAAATAGTGCAGTTTTTGCGCAAATTGACGCCATTCCTCGGCATCGAATAATTGCTCTCCTTTTGCCTCGCGCACGGCGGCTTGCATTAACGTCCTGAAAGCATTTGTGTCGATCGGCTCACGATCTACGCCGATGATCTGCGAGGCTTCCGCAAACGCTCCTTGCCGGGCCAAATGACACAGCGCCGGCATTAATTTGCGCTTGGTCAAATCCCCGGTGGCGCCGAATATGACGATCACGCAAGGTTCGGCCTTGGCTAATGCGGATTCGCCGGTTTTTGTAGTAACCGCTTCAACATGGATGGTCACACTTTTTCTCCTTTTCCCGCTTCGATATGCCCACCGAATTGTTGCCTCATAGCCGACAGAATTTTCTCGCCAAAGGTGTGCTCCTGACGGGAGCGAAAGCGGGCATAAAGCGCTGCGGTCAACACTTCGGCGGGCACCGCTTCTTCAACGGCGGCCTGCACCGTCCAGCGACCTTCGCCGGAATCGGTGACATAGCCGCTATAACCCGACAGCTCGGGATCTTCGGCCAGCGCCTGCGCAGTCAGATCCAGCAGCCATGAACTGATGACGCTGCCACGCCGCCATAACTCGGCAATTTCGCTGCATTCAAATTGGTATCGAAACGCTTCCGGCAGCGACTCCGAGGCCGCGCCGCGCAAAATATCAAAGCCTTCCGCATAAGCCTGCATTAAGCCGTATTCGATACCGTTGTGTATCATCTTGACGAAATGCCCTGCGCCAACAGGACCACAATGCAAATAACCTTGCTCTGCGGTACTGGTGGAGTCATTTCTATGAGGCGTTGACGGAATATCGCCCCGTCCCGGCGCCAGTGCGGCAAAGATGGGTTCAAGCCGCTGCACGGGGTCTTGTTCTCCACCAATCATCAGCGAATAGCCCCGCTCTATGCCCCAGGTTCCGCCACTGGTGCCGACATCCAAAAAATGGATGCCTTGTTGTTTTAACAGCCCGGCCCGGCGCACATCATCCTTATAATAGGAATTGCCGCCGTCGATAATCGTGTCGCCTGGTTTCAGCAATTCAGCCAGGGCGGCGACGGTATGTTCCACCACATCACCCGCCGGCACCATCAGCCACACAGCACGCGGCGCCGGTAGCCGGTTCACCAAATCCTCAAGAGAAAAAGCGCCCTTTGCGCCTTCCGCAGCTAAATGAGTGACATTGTCAGGGTTAAGATCATAGACGACGACTTCATGACCGCTATTGATCAGGCGTCTGGTCATATTCGCCCCCATTTTTCCTAAACCTATCATGGCAATTTTCATCTGTTGCATTTTCCTATTGTGAAGCTAAGCCAATACGCAGGCACTGGCATAACAATGCCGTCTAACCAACAACGGCGGAAAACACCCGAATCTACTTTTTAACAGAAGTGGTATCCCAGTGTTGTGAGTTAGTCGCAGCTTGCCGCTGGCACTTACATTTTTTACTGAAAAAGAATGACAAATTGATGATGCAGAAACACCGATGGCACGGCTGCTTCCTTACAAATATTTATGCACGACGTGAGTACGGCTGGAGCGTCAATCGAATTTCCAATCACTTCGGAGTCGGACAACCCCTGCTCGAACGTATCTCCAGCGACACCTTGACCGGCCAGTTTCTGCTCGGCCTAGTCCTGGGGATCGTGTGGAATCCTTGTGTCGGCCCGACCCTCAGCGCCACCATGACCCTGTCCAGTCAGGGGGGGGACCTTGGGCATGCCGCAGTGGTCATGGCGCTGTTCGGCGCCGTCGCCGGTCTGCCTCTCATCGTGCTGGGAACCCTGTCCCATCAGGCTATGATGCGCTTCAAGAGCAAGCTAGTGGCCACCGGAAAAACCGGCAAGGTGCTGCTTGGCGCACTGCTGCTGCTGGGTATCCTGATCGTCACGGGGCTGGACAAAGCCTTCGAAGCCTGGGTGTTGACCCATGCCCCCGAATGACTGACCCGGCTTACCACGTCCATCTGACCGAATGGGAG
>JBCKWO010000052.1:0-14411 GCA_038922535.1 Methylobacter sp.
GTTAGCGTATCTGTGCCATAATCGAAACCCGCGCTATTGACGGTTAAGTCTGCGGCTATTGACTTGGTTAATGTTACTGCTGCCATGATTATTCCCTTTATGATTTGTTTGTTATGGTAATTTTTGTAACTGTTCAGTGATATTTCAGTCCGTACCAACAGTAGGCGCAGCTTGACGCTGAATAGTTACTATTTTTATGGGTATTCTGCTCCATCCTTTTAGCCCTTTAAGGGGCATTAGTGTTAGGGTAACAAAAAAAAACAGGCATTGCCAATATTTTCTGTAACTATTCAGTGGTATTTCAGTCCGTGCCATCGGAGGGGCTTTAGCCCCGATTGAAGCTTCAATCGGGGCTAAAGCCCCTCCTACAACACTAGGCACAGCTTGACGTTGAATAGTTACTATTTTCTTTGAGCACTTTTTTGAGCCCGGGCGCTTTGCAAGCCATCCCGATAAAATGGGCTTCTGGCGCGGAGCCGAGCAAACTACTTACGCACTCAAAGCATAAGCTGCAAGACTCACACATTATGGGTTGGCGGCAATGTTATAATGTGGGCATTCAGAAACCATGCCTCGTCATAACCCTAGGATTTCCATGACTCAATCCCGCCTTTTTCTACACATCGGACTGCCGCGCTCTGCGACGACTGCGCTGCAACGGTCGGTATTTCCAGCGCTCAGCAATCTCGACTACATCGGAAAAGCTTGGCATAACAATGCAGCTCCTTTGAATGGAGATGCAATTGCACGGGTTCGCCAAATCCTTGCAAATGCCGGTGAAAACCGCAAATCTACGCTTGAGAGCTTGGGCGGAGTTCTCATGACGATTCTAGGCCAATGGAAGAATGCTAATCAGCGTCAAGATCGCGCAGCTGCGAGACAATTTGCCCAAGTCTGGGCGAGTGCCATCAATATCATATTGGCGTCCAGCCCAGGCCGTAATTTCCTGTTCTCTGACGAATCGTTGATCGAGAGTGTGGTGGGGCTTTCTAGCCGCCTGGATCATGGCTATGGCATACCGTTAGAGCAACTCTCCAAAACCGGGCTGTTGAAGCATGCCGTTGTCAGCGTCGTATTGCGTGACCCCGCCGATTTTCTGAGAGCGTCTTATTATAAAAATATGGAGTTTGAATTTAAGTACAAGGGCAAGCCCATCGCTTTCGATGAATATATCCGCAGGCATATTTCAATTTACATGCGCAAACCCAGTGCCTCGAGAATCTTTATGGCGATGCACAAGCCTTTCGTCGCGCATTTGCAGCAGTTTTGCCCTACCTTGATCGTTAATCATTACTCGAAACTGATACACGCGGAACATGTCCTTGATGCTTTGCTGGGATTCCAGACAGGAGAACAGCCCGTCAGACTGAACGATCTGCCGCGCGAAAACTCGACCTTCAGAGACGACGACGCGGTTAAGTTCATTCTTTCAGCCAATGGCATTCCCAGCGGTATTAGCATTGAGGAATACGCTAAAACCTTCGGTGACACCTTAGAGCATTATGGGTTGCCAGCCATTTTCAAGGAAACCGCGCTTAGAACCCCCAATGCATCGCTTACACGGCAGTAACCGTATCTAGTAAGCTTAAAAACGGCGATCAAACCCCGGGTAACGCTGGGTGAACTTCAAGCGGGACGGGGTTTGTAACCCCGTCCTTAACGTTTCACCGTTTTCTGAGCATTTAACCGACACAAAACGTTTCGGACGGGGCAACATGCCCCGTCCGGCATCAGATACCCGCTCCCGGCGGGTATGACGGGCTTACTTCTACTTTGTCAGATTTCATAAGCACACAATTCAAGATCGTCATTCCGGCAGGGATTGCCGGAATCCAGGCTCCATGGATAGATTTTAGCTTACCATCCATGGCACTAGATACCCGCTCCCGGCGGGTATGACGAACCTACGTATAATCTGACAAAGTAGAATTAGGCTGCATTGCATCACAAGTCTGTTCTCTGTATCCTGCACCGCATGCAAATAAATCTGATTTCAGTAGGAAACCGTATGCCGGGTTGGGTGCAGCAGGGCTATGACGAATATGCCAAGCGCCTACCCCGCGAATGCGAACTGGTGCTTAAGGAAATTGCGCCGGGCAAACGCACCAAAAACAGCGATGTCGCCAGAATCGTCAAAGAAGAAGGTGAGCGGATGATTGCGGCAATTCCGCAAGGCACCCATATTGTGACCTTGGATATCCCCGGCAAACCCTGGACGACGCCCGAATTGGCGGAAGCGATGCAACGCTGGCTGGAAAGCGGCCAGCATATCTCGTTATTAATCGGCGGGCCGGAAGGCTTGGCGGATTCGGTCAAACAACTGGCGCGGGAATCATGGAGTTTGTCGAAGCTAACCTTTCCCCATCCGCTGGTGCGCATCGTTGTCGCCGAACAGCTTTATCGCGCCTGGAGCATTCTCCACAACCATCCCTATCATCGCTGATGAGTGCACAGATTATTCTCGCTTCAGCTTCTCCCCGGCGCATGGAATTGCTGGATCAGATTAAGGTGACTTATAGCGTTAACCCCGTCGATCTTGACGAGACGCCGTTGCCTAATGAAGCGCCTCTGGATTATGTGCAGCGGTTGGCTGCCGAAAAATCTGCGGCATGTGTCCTGCAACTGGGCGACAGGTTATCGCCAGGGACGGTGTGTATGCCGCAAGCCCTTCGTCTACGCTCAGGAGAGCCCTGCGGGGAACAGGCGCGGCGGCCGGTTTTGGCTGCCGACACCGTCGTGGTGTTGGGCGATCAGATTATGGGCAAACCTAAAGATCGCGATGATGCGTTTGCCATGTTAAGACAGTTATCCGGTAAAATGCACCGGGTTTACACTGCGGTTTCGCTGAGGGGATGTGAACATGGACAGGCGGTCAGCATTACCGAAGTGACTTTCCGGTTGTTGAGCGAATCCGAAATAGCGGCCTACTGGCAAAGCGGCGAACCCTGCGACAAAGCCGGCAGTTATGCTATTCAAGGCATGGGCGGTGTATTTGTGGCATCGATAAACGGCAGTTTTTCCGGCGTAGTCGGTTTGCCGCTGTTTGAAACCGCAGAACTTTTATCCAGGCAAGGCATAGGGCTTTTCAAATGAGTGAAGAAATTTTAATCAACGTTACCCCGTCTGAGACGCGTGTGGCGGTCATTGAAAATGGCGTTTTGCAGGAATTGATTATCGAACGGACCCGGCAGCGGGGTTTGGTGGGTAATATCTATAAAGGTGAAGTGTGCAGGGTTTTGCCCGGTATGCAGGCGGCTTTTGTTGAAATCGGGCTGCCCAAGGCGGCGTTTTTGCATCTTTCCGACTTGTGCGCCAAGGATCTGGAAAAAAAAGGCTCGGAAAACATCGAGCATTACCTGCATGAGGGCCAACATATTATCGTACAGGTGTTCAAAGATCCGTTGGGCAGCAAAGGCGCACGGCTGACTACGGAAATATCGATACCGTCGCGGTTTCAGGTCTATATGCCTTATGCGCACAATTCCGGCGTGTCCCAACGGATTGAATGCGAGACCGAGCGGGTGAGGTTACGAGCCTGTCTTGAGGCTTTCAGGCAGGAGCATCAATGCGGCGGTTTTATTGCAAGGACAGCAGCAGAATGCGTGGATGAAACGATATTGATCGCCGACATGACGTTTTTGCTGAAACTGTGGGAGTCGATAGCTGCCAAAATTGCCGGAGCCAAGCCCAAGCAGTTTATCCATCAGGATTTGCCGCTGAGTATCAGGACGCTAAGGGACTTGTATCGGGAAGGCATTGAAAGGGTGCGGGTGGATTCACGGGAAACCTATCACCGCTTGGTTGAATTTGCAGAGACGTTTGCGCCGGAAATCGTGCCGGTTATTGAACATTACACCGGCGAGTGTCCGGTGTTCGATATTTACAGTGTCGAAGATGAAATCCAAAAAGCGCTGGAACGTAAGGTCAACCTGAAATCGGGTGGGCATCTGGTGTTCGACCAGACCGAATCGATGACCACCGTCGATGTGAATACCGGCGGCTATGTCGGCGGTCGTAATCTGGAAGAGACTATTTTTAAGACTAACCTTGAAGCGGCGCAGACCATTTCCAGGCAGCTTCGGCTTCGGAACCTTGGCGGCATCATCATCATCGACTTCATCGATATGAAAAGCCAGGATCATAAAAAGCAGGTTTTGCAGGCGTTCGAGCGGCATCTTGAAAAAGACCACGCGAAAACCAACATCACCGAAGTGTCGGTGCTTGGGTTGGTGGAAATGACCCGAAAACGAACCCGTGAAAGCCTGGAACATATACTTTGCGAGCCTTGTAGCGCCTGTGGCGGTCGGGGCGTTTTGAAGACCGCAGAATCCATGTGCCTGGAAATATTCCGGGAGATTATTCGCGAAGTCAGGCAGTACAAGGTGCAGAAAATTTTGGTTCTGGCTTCCAATGAGGTGGTGGAAATGCTGCTTGATGAAGAAGCCGATATGCTGGCCGAACTGGAAGTTTTTTTGAGTGTACGCATCAAGTTCCGGGCTGAGGCAGAATATAATCAGGAACAGTATGATGTGGTGTTGCTTTAAATTAAGGCGAAGGACGAAAGGTGCAAGGTTTTTTACGCACTCAGATTTTTTTCATTCTAAATCATGATGAATAGTTACAATACGTTTACAATTTTTAGCCTTTAGCCTTTATACCCATGAACCTTTCCCCTTTCGCCTGATTTAATGATCCATCATATTAAGCGTGCAACGCGGCATCTCATTTTCTGGTCATTGATCGCGGCAGCTATCGGTTTGACGGGTGTGCGCCTGTTATTGTCGGGGGTTGAACACTACAAGTCCGATTTGGCGGTTCGTATCAGTGAACTTGTCGGCACGCCGGTAACCATAGGCCGCCTAGGTGCAAAAATGCGCGGGTTTAATCCTCAGTTGGTGTTAAAAGACATCGCCATTTTATCCCAGGCTGTCCCTGACCGGACGACCGAAAAGCCCGCGCTACAGTTTACGGAAATACGTCTAGGCCTTAATTTGCTGGAACTGCTGGTCAGCAGAGATTTGTTGTCATCGTCCTCGGTTGCCCTGGTGGGTGCGAAGCTGGCCATTAAACGGCAACAGGATGGCAGTATTGCCATTGTCGGCTTAAAAGCCGGTGACGGACAACCCCAATGGTTGTTGCAAGGCGGCTTATATGCAGTCCTGCACAGCGAAATTATCTGGCAGGATGAAACAAGTGATAGCCCGCCGTTACTGTTCAAAGGGGTTGATCTGGCGATCATTAATGATGGCGAGCATCACCGGCTTAATATGCTGATGAAGTTGCCGGAAAAAGTCGGCAATACATTGACCGTAGCTATGGACTTTAAAGGTAATATTTTTGAACCTGCAACCATTCAGGGTCATATTTATATCGACGGAAAAGCCGTTTTGTTGCCTGAATTGGCGGCGCTCGGCTTATTTGACTTCCCCGCCGGGGATGGACTAAAGATCAACACCGGTACCGCCGACTTTAAAGTCTGGGGCGATTGGCGGCAATCGCAACTGGCGGCTATGGATGCAGCGGTGCAAATCCGACAGCTGGCGCTGGTTCGACAAGGAAAGCCGGGGTTTTCCGCCAAACAGCTCTTAACCCGGTTGCACTGGGAGCGAAATGATGACCCTAGCCGCGACTGCTCCCGGCAGGGCTCTCCTGAGCGTAGCCGAAGGGCTTGCGGCATACACACCATCCCTGGCGATAATGAGGCGGGCAATTGGTGGCGGCTTGATGTCAACGATTTCTCACTGGAAACGCAAGATAGCAAAGGCGATGTTAAGGCATGGCCTGCCGCCGTGTTTAGCGTTTCCGGTCAGCGCGTGGGCGATAATGATTTGGGCAAGGTGGCGTTATTTGCCGAGCGGTTGGATTTGCAGCAAGCATCCACGCTGGCGCAGTTTTTTGCCCCGTTGCCGGATAAACAGGCCAACATGCTGGCGGAAGCCCAGCTAAAAGGGACGCTGGAGAATTTCTCGTTGTTTGCCGACCTGGATGTAAAAGCGCTTGCGCTGAACGGCAGCTTTGCCGACATCGGTGTTGCGCCGTTGTCGTCAATACCGGGCATAGAGCATTTGACCGGTCACATAAAGGGCAGCGAAAAACAGGGGACTATCAGCCTGGCGACCAAAGATGCTTGGTTGAGTTCGCCGCTGTTTCGTGAAGTTTTGCCGGTCAAGCGGCTTCAAGGTAAGCTGGACTGGCAACAGACAGCTTACCTCTGGTCTGTATCCAGCCCAATGATTGAACTGGATTCAATGAGCTTTCAGAGCAAAAGCCGGTTTCGAGTCGATATTCCCAAAACAGATACCAATCCGCCGGGAGCGGATTTGCACGCACAGCGGCCGAAGAGGGACGGGCGGGGACAGCCCGGCATGAAACCTGTTTTTATGGATCTGCAAAGTTCATTTTCCGGAAAAGACGCAACCGAGGTTACCCATTATTTGCCGGTGGGTATTATGGATAAAGGTGTTATAGACTGGCTGGATAGCGCTTTTGTTAGCGGCAGCTTAACTAACGGCGGCGTACTGGTTTACGGTAACCTGATCGATTTCCCATTCACCACGGCACCGGGTGTGTTTGAAGGTGTCTTTAATGGGGAGCAGTTCGATTTGTCATACGCTCCCGAGTGGCCGCATATCACCGGGATGAATGCAGAGGTGCGGTTTTCGCAGGGCGGGCTTAAGGTTGATGTCCTTCAAGGGACATCCGAGAAGGTGGTCATTAATCACGCCGAAATCACCATTCCATCGCTGAATACAAGCAAGCAGGTGCTGATTCAGGGCGAGGCCGAAGCGGGGATAGACCAGGTTTTGGCGTTCATGCAGCAGACGACGCTCAGTTCGCCGGTGGATTCACTGCTGGAAGCTATTGCCCCGCAGGGGAACACTCTGGTGGCGCTGGATCTTAAAATACCCTTGGATGACGGTGTGCCAACCAAGGTCGATGGATCGGCGCAATTGAACAATGCCAAGTTGATGGTGAAGTCACTGGATTTGCCGGTCAATAAAATTAACGGCGTGCTCAAGTTTAATGAACAGGGCGTTTATAGCGATATTATTCAGGCAACGGCTTTGGGCCATCCGATACAAATCGATATTAACAGCTCGGCTAGCCAAACCACCGTTAACGTGGCGGGTTATGCCGGGATTAGCGACCTGCAGGCGCAATTTGACCTGCCTTGGTGGGGAATCGCTAAAGGTGCGACCGATTATCGGTTAAAGCTGGAGTTGCCTTATGGGGATGCGGCTCCAGAGCTTGTTGCGGAGTCGATGCTGTCAGGCGTATCTCTGGAATTGCCGGAGTCATTGGCCAAGACCCGAGAGCAGAAGGTGCCGTTGTCGCTGACGTTTAGCCTAGGTGATAAGGTGTTATTGCCGATGTTGTTAAATTACGATAATAGACTGAAAGCGGCAATTCAGTTGGATACTAAGCAAAAGACCCTTTATTCAGGGCATGTCCTGGTGGGTGCCGGTGAGGTTGCCCAAGTACAGGGGCCCGGATTAAAGCTGGAACTCAACCACGACCGTTTGGCTTTACAAGACTGGTTGGGGCTGGCTGCCGCTCAAGGTGCCGGAGACGGCGTTAACGAGCTGAAAATTCATAGCGATCATGCGTTGTGGAAGAAAACCGACATAGGCGTTTTTGATCTGGCTTTGAAGCGCAAAGGCAACTATTGGGTGGGGACTGTCGCCAGCCCGCTTGCAAAAGGCAATATTCAGATTCCGGCCGATTTTATCGCCAAGGATGGTGTGTATGCCGCCGCCGCGCCTGCTCCCGGCAGGATTCCGGCATACACACCATCCTTGGCGATAAGCCTGCCGGGAGCAGGCGCGGCGGAAGCCTCCGTGCGAATCAGCCTAGAAATGGCGTTGTTGGATCTTTCGGCTTTAAAGCAGCTGGGATCGAAAGATAAAGAGGCTTCGCCGCTACAGACGGTATCGCCGGAGCGGGTGCCGTTATTGACAATCAGCAGTGAAAAAACGCTATGGCAGTCGGTTGATTTGGGTCGATTGTCACTGGCAACTGAGCGCATGCCGGGCGGCATGGCTTTTAAGCAAGTAGAGCTGACCGGAGAGCATCAAAAGCTGACCTTGTCGGGCGACTGGCGGGCTAGCGGTCAGCAATCGGTAACGCATACTCAAGGTCATCTGGACGTGCCCCGTGCCGGACAGTTGCTGGAAAAATTGGACATTACCAAAGACTTGACCGAAACCAGCGCAGCCGTCGATTTCAACGTCAACTGGAACGCGGCGCCGTATCAGTTTTCGCTGGCGGATTTGAAAGGTCAAGTGGACGTTAGTCTTAAAAATGGGCGCATCTTAAGCGTCGAACCCGGATTCGGCAGGGTGCTGGGTATGTTGGCGCTGGCGCAGTGGATCAAGCGCGCGCAGCTGGATTTTAGCGATATTTATCAGGAAGGGCTGACCTTTAACAGCATCAAGGGGCATTTCGATTTGGCGGGTGGGATTGCCTCAACCCACGACTTGGTTATCGATGCCGTTCCTGCAAAAATAACCATCAACGGGGATACCGATCTGGTTAGTCAAACCGTTGATCATATTATCAATGTCACACCTAAAAGTGCCGATGCCGTGCCTATTGCTGGTACAATTATGGGCAAAGTGGCGGCTCTGGTCGGGCGGTCTTTGACCGGTAAAGATCAGGAGGGATTTTTCTTTGGTTCCCAGTATCTGGTAAAAGGTGCTTGGGGGAATGCAGAAATCATTCCGATACATAAAAACGATGGCTTGTTACAGAAAACCTGGAGCGGCATTACTGATTTTCCATGGTTGCAGAAACAAGAAGAACAAGAGAGATAACGATGAGTAGATGTGCGGCTATACAAATGGCATCAAGCCCCAATATTAGCGCCAATTTGATGGAGGCCGACAAGCTTATCGCGGAAGCGGCTAAAGCGGGTGCAAAGCTGGTGGCTTTGCCGGAAAATTTTGCCTTGATGGGCGATCATGAGCTGGATAAAATCAAAGCGAAAGAAGTCGACGGCTCCGGGCCTATCCAGAGCTTTTTGTCGTCGGTGGCTAAAAAATACCGGGTCTGGGTGGTGGGCGGCACCCTTCCGATAGTGGGCAACGACAGCAATAAAGTACGGGCAGCTTGTCTGGTTTATAACGACCAGGGCGAACGGGTTGCGCGCTACGATAAAGTGCATTTGTTCGATGTCAGCGTTCCGGGCAGCAATGACGTTTACCGCGAGTCGGACTCGATCGAACCGGGTAGCGAAGCGGTGGTGATCGATACGCCTTTCGGCAGAATGGGTATCGCGGTTTGTTACGATCTGCGCTTCCCCGAGTTTTTCCGCAAGATGGGCATGGAAATACTGGTCATTCCGTCTGCATTTACCGCAGAAACAGGTGCCGCTCACTGGGAAGTGCTGCTGCGTGCGCGTGCCGTGGAAAACCTATGTTATGTGATTGCGCCGAATCAGGGTGGCTTTCATCTTAATGGACGTAAAACTTTCGGGCACAGCATGATCATCGACCCGTGGGGTGTGGTGCTGGACTGCTACAAAACCGGCGGCGGCTTTGTCTCTGCTGAAATAGATCTGGAACGTCTGGAAAAAGTGCGGGGCGCATTTCCGGTGCTGAATCATCGTCGTTTTTTTTGTGACCAATCCGCCAGGAGCGGACTGGCACGCGTAGCGCCCGAAGGGGAACGGGCAGGGACAGCCCGGGATGAATAATATGCGTGTAATAGTTAAAAGCTTATTGCTGGCTGGTTTTCTGGTTTCCTGCGCAACCACCAAAGAAGAAAGTCGTTATCGCGACACCGAAGCTCTTGAGCGTCCGCCGATTGTGGCTAGAAGCAGTCCAGCCAAGGAAGAGCGCACTGTGGACAATAGCTCGATTCCGAGGAAAAAAGACACGACCGGATTAGGCGCGGATGTTTACCTGAGTTCGCCGACGCAATTGACTATCAAACAGCCTTTTAGTGAAGCATGGAACACCTTAGGTCGGGCATTGAAGCAAAGCGGCATTAAAATAACCGACCATGAACGTGATAGGGGGCTTTATTACGTTACCCAAGAGAAAGATGCCGCAGATAATACCGGCTTTCTTGCTAAAGCGAGCTCTTGGCTTAACTTCAGCAATGACGCAGCCATTTATCTACTGACCGTAAAGCAGGTGGGCGAAGAAACCACGGTGGCCGCGACCGTAGCCAATGCGACCGAACAGCGCAGCGCGGCTAGAGAGATCAGCGCGGCTCAAGATGGATGGAGCTCCCCTTCTGCAGAAGGCCCGGAAGACTTGGTGCAGCTACTGCTTAATACGTTGCGCGATAAATTCGAAGAAGAATAAGGAAGGCGAAAGACGCAAGGCAAAAGGCGAAAAACATCGTCTTGCACCTTTCGTCTTTTGCCCTTAGTCTTTCACTTAAAACTATTATTAATTCATTGATGGACATACTAAACCTTGCAAGACAAGCTATCTTAATGCCGGTTGGCATACAGGATGGTGATATTGAAAAAATTATGGATCGGTTGCTCAGTTCGCCGGTTGATGCGGCGGATATTTACTTTCAATCCAGCCATTTCGAATCCTGGGTCATGGAAGGTGGCATCATTAAAGAAGGTAGCCATAGTATCGAGCAGGGTGCCGGAGTACGTGCGGTAGTCGGCGAAAAAACCGGCTTTGCCTACAGCGACCGGATTGAACTGCCGGTGCTGCTGGAAGCGGCCAATAATGTTAAAGCCATCGTTCGGCAAGGGCAGAATGCAAATCCATTGCATTGCAAGGTCACCACAAAAACAGCGGGCTGGTCGAATCATTACGCGACGCAAAATCCGTTAAAATCATTGGAAGACCAGCAGAAAATCGATTTATTGCGTCGAGTTGATAGCGAAACCCGAAAACTGGACAGCCGGATTGAAGAAGTCATCGTCAGTCTGGTCGGTGTGCATGAACATATCCTGGTGGCACGGCAGGATGGCTCCTTAGTTGCTGATGTACGGCCTTTGGTGCGGATGAATGTAACGGTCATCGTGGAACAAAACGGTCAGCGCGAACAAGGCAGCATGGGCGGTGGCGGACGTAGCGATTACAGTTATTTTATCGATAAGGACACCGCGCTGGGCTATGGTCGTGAAGCAGTAAGACAGGCGCTGGTTAACCTGGAAGCCGTCGAAGCGCCGGCCGGCAATATGACGGTCGTGTTGGGGCCGGGTTGGCCGGGCATTTTGCTGCATGAGGCCATCGGCCATGGCCTAGAAGGCGACTTTAACCGCAAAGGCACCTCCGCATTCAGCGGCCGTGTCGGCGAACGGGTGGCCTCCGATTTATGCACTGTGGTCGATGACGGCACCTTGCCGGGACGGCGCGGCTCGTTGAGTATTGACGACGAAGGTACGCCGACCGAACTTACCGTGTTGATCGAAAACGGCATACTCAAAGGCTACATGCAGGACAATCTCAATGCTCGGTTAATGGGTGTCAGCCCCACGGGTAACGGTCGGCGTGAATCCTACGCCCATCTGCCGATGCCGCGCATGACCAATACTTACATGTTGCCGGGGCCGCATGATCCCGAAGAAATTATAAAATCGGTCAAAAAAGGCCTATACGCTAAAAACTTCGCCGGTGGGCAAGTCGATATTACCTCGGGCAAATTTGTGTTTTCTGCCAGCGAAGCTTATCTGATTGAAAATGGCAAAATTACCCGTGCCGTAAAAGGTGCGACACTGATCGGCAACGGCCCAGATGTGTTGACTAAGGTGTCTATGGTCGGCACCGATCTTGAGCTGGACAGCGGTGTCGGCACCTGTGGCAAGGAAGGGCAGAGTGTGCCGGTCGGCGTCGGACAGCCTACCTTGAAGATAGACGGGCTGACGGTTGGCGGGACGAGTGTTTAGGTGTAATCAATGTTTAATACTTTTATCATGTTTTTAATAGCTAGCGTTTTTGTCGCTTTAATCAGTTATTTTGCCTGGGATTCTTACCAAGATTTCAAGGATCACGAGTCAAAATAATGCGCTATCTTTTTTGCAGATATAACCGTGAAAATTAAATATTTTGAAGATACCGATACGGCATTGCTGGAATTTTCAGAGCGGCCAATCTTTGAAACCAAGGAAATCAATGAAAATATTTACCTGGACTTGGATAAAGACGGAAATCTGATCGGCATGACGATTGAACACGCAATGTCTCAAGCCAATATTAATGAAGTTTCATTCCAGCAGATCAATCAGCAAGTAGCCTAAAAAACAAAATCAGAGAAAACAGTGCAAAATCAGGAACAAATAAACAACTTAAAAAATACCGTCCAATCCATATTGGACGAAGCCAAAAAACAGGGCGCCAGTGCCGCAGAAGCGGGCTTGAGCCAGGAAAACGGCTTGTCGGTAGCGGTGCGTCTCGGCGATGTCGAAACTATCGAGCACCATTGCAGCCAAGGCTTGGGCGTGACAGTTTATTTCGGCCAGCGCAAAGGCTCCGCCAGCACCACCGATTTGTCGCCCGCTTCGATCAAGGAAACGGTTAGCGCGGCATGCAGCATTGCCCGTTACACCAGCGAAGATGAATATTCCGGGTTGCCGGAACAAGAACTATTGGCAACCGAATTTCCCGATCTCGAGCTTAACCACCCTTGGGATATTGGCATCGACGGCGCGATTGCCCTGGCCATTGAGTGCGAAGATGCGGCACGGTCTTATGATGCGGAAATCAGCAATTCCGAAGGCGCGTCAGTCGATACGCATCAGGGCGTCCGGGTGATGGGCAATAGCCTGGGCTTTCTGCAAGGCTATGCGTCTACCCGTCATTCATTGAGCTGTTCGGTATTGGCGCAACGCGGCGACAGTATGCAGCGCGATTACTGGTACACCGTGGCGAGAAACGCGCTTAATCTGGAGTCGGCGGTAAATGTGGGCAAAAAAGCCGCCGAACGGACGCTTCGCCGTTTGCAGGCGCGCAGCTTAAGCACCCGGCAATGTCCTGTGCTGTATTGTGCGGAAACCGCTTCCGGTTTGCTCAGTTCGTTTATCGGCGCGATCAGCGGCGGCAACTTATACCGCAAATCGTCATTTTTGCTGGACGCGTTGAACACCCAAGTTTTCCCGGAATTTGTCCGCATCCATGAGCAGCCCTATATAAAAGGCGCCTTAGGCAGCGGCGCGTATGACGGAGAAGGCGTCACCACCCAAGCCCGCGACATCGTCAGCGGGGGCATTTTACAGGGTTATGTGTTGAGCACTTATTCGGCCCGTAAACTGGGGCTGCACAGCACCGGTAATGCTGGCGGCGTGCATAATTTAACCATCGATCCAGGGAAACTGGATTATCAGGCCATGTTGAAAGAGCTTGGAACCGGCTTGCTGGTCACCGAGCTGATGGGGCAAGGGGTTAATATGGTGACCGGCGATTATTCGCGCGGCGCGGCGGGATTCTGGGTGGTTGACGGCGAGATCCAATATCCGGTCGAGGAAATTACCATTGCTGGTAACCTGAAAGACATGCTTAAAAACATCGTCGCCGTGGGTAATGATGTCGATTATCGCGGCAATATCCGCACCGGCTCGATACTGGTTGAGCGAATGTCGATTGCCGGAGAATAAGCCTGTTGCTATGATGCCTGCATGAAATCGTCATCTTGGGTAAGGCGTACCGTGCGCGTCTTATGCCTATATCGCAAACTACGAGGGAAAAATCATGTCGGCAAATTTACGCGTTAAAGATACCTGGATCAACGAGGAAGATTATCTGACTGGTGAATTAACCAGTGAAGTCAAGCATGAATATATCGACGGCACTGTTTATGCGATGGCGGGTGCCAGCAGGAATCATGAAAGGATAGCCGGTAATGTTTTTGGTGAGCTAAGAAACTTTTTAAAAAACAAACCTTGCGAGCCGTTTAATTCCGACCTGAAAATCAAGGTCGGCAGCCGTTTTTTCTACCCTGATGTGATGGTTGTCTGCGACGAACAAAGCCGGCACGATTATTACACCGAGTCGCCGGTTATTATTGTCGAAGTGTTGTCGAAATCTTCGCGGCGCAGGGATGAAACGACCAAGCGCATCGCCTATCAGAGTATCTCCAGCCTGAATGAATACGTTTTGATCGAGCAGGATTTTGTCGATGTGGAAGTCTGCCGGAAGAGCGAAGGCTGGATTTCCAATCATTATTTTATGGGCGATAGCGTATTGTTTGAAGCGGTCAATTTGACGCTGACAGTGGAAGAAATCTACGCCCGCGTCGACAATGACGATGTTCTCGCCTATCTTCAGGAGCAGCAGGCGCAATAGTTGAAAACCGGCATAGCTCCTTAACGATTACAAAACAAACATCCATTAAAGCAATAAATTAAGCCATTTTTGTAATTGGCAGCTTAACCGGCAAAATTCAAAAATAATAGTACGCTTAATCTCATAATTACAATGTGCTATACAAGCCTGGCCTGCCAG
>JBCKWO010000053.1:0-14282 GCA_038922535.1 Methylobacter sp.
GTAGTGACTGGTCGTATCGAGCGCGGTATTGTAAAGGTCGGGCAGGAAATTGAAATTGTCGGCATTAAAGACACCGTAACAACAACCTGTACTGGTGTTGAAATGTTCCGTAAATTGCTGGATCAAGGTCAAGCCGGTGATAACGTTGGTATTCTGTTAAGAGGCACCAAAAGAGACGATGTTGAGCGCGGCCAAGTATTGGCGCACAAAGGTACTATCAAGCCGCATTCATATTTCAACTCAGAAATTTATATCTTGTCTAAAGATGAGGGCGGTCGTCATACCCCTTTCTTTAATGGTTATCGTCCGCAGTTCTATTTTAGAACGACCGACGTAACAGGTGCTGTCGAGTTGCCGGAAGGCGTTGAGATGGTTATGCCTGGCGACAATATTTCAGTGAAAGTAAAGCTGATTTCACCAATCGCTATGGAAGACGGCTTGCGTTTTGCAATCCGTGAAGGTGGTCGTACAGTAGGTGCGGGCGTTGTCGCATCAATAATCGAGTAATAAATATGTCTAATCAAACTATCAGAATCCGTTTGAAATCATTTGATCATAAATTGATTGATCAATCGGCTGGTGAGATAGTAGAAACCGCAAGAAGAACAGGTGCCCAAGTTAAAGGGCCTATTCCATTGCCTACTAAAATAGAGCGTTTTACTATTTTGATCTCACCGCATGTCAATAAAGATGCGCGAGATCAATACGAATTGAGAACGTATAAAAGATTATTGGATATCGTTGAACCAACAGAAAAAACCGTAGATGCATTGATGAAGTTGGATCTTGCAGCTGGTGTTGATGTTCAAATAAAGTTGAATTAAAAAGCAGGGGAATTGGCAGATGTCAATAGGTCTTATAGGTCGTAAATGTGGTATGACCAGAGTTTTTTGTGAAGATGGTTCATCAGTGCCTGTTACTGTGCTCCAGATTGACTCAAATAGAGTTACTCAGGTTAAAAGTATTGAAGTTGATGGTTATCGTTCGATCCAAGTAGCTGCGGGCGATAAAAAATCTTCAAGAGTCAATAAGGCGATGGCGGGTCATTATGCCGGAGCTAATGTGACAGCTGGGCGCGGTCTCTGGGAGTTTAGGCTGGAAATTGGTGAGGGCGAGGGTTTATCTGCTGGCTCGCAATTATCTTTAGATATTTTTTCTGCTGGGCAAGTTATTGATGTTCAGGGTAAAAGCATAGGTAAAGGTTTTGCAGGTGGTATAAAGCGTCACAATTTCAGTATGCAGGATGCTACGCATGGTAACTCACGCTCGCACCGAGTTTTGGGTTCTATCGGTATGTGTCAAACGCCAGGACGTGTATTTAAAGGGAAGAAAATGGAAGGTCATATGGGAGCTGAAAAAGTTACCGTTCAGAACCTGACTATTCATTCAATCGATACAGCAAGAAATTTAATTTTAGTAAAAGGCGCGGTGCCTGGTGCTAAAGGCGGTGATGTAGTTATTACGCCCGCTATGAAAATGCGAAATAAAGGTTAAGCCATGAGTATGCAAGTACCTGCTTTAAACGAACAAGACTCTTCTGGAAGCGTAGAAGTGGCTGAAGCGATTTTTGGCCAATCATTTAATGAAACTTTAGTTCACCAGTTAGTTGTCAGGCATCTGGCTGGGGCTCGTGCCGGAACTAAAGCCCAGAAGACACGCTCTGATGTGAGCGGTGGTGGTGCAAAGCCATGGAAGCAAAAAGGGACTGGCCGGGCGAGATCGGGTACAACACGCAGCCCAATCTGGAGAACAGGTGGTGTTTCTTTTGCTGCCAGGCCAAGATCTTATGATCAAAAGCTAAATAAGAAAATGTTTCGAGTGGGTATTCGCTCAATTTTGTCTGAGTTACTTAGGCAAGATAGATTGGTAGTGAGTAGCGATATTTTACCATCTAGCCCTAAAACCAAAGACTTTAACTCGAAAATAAAAAATATTGATGCAAAGCGCATTCTGATTATTGTTGAGAGCGTCGATGCAAATCTTGCGTTGTCGTCTAGAAATATTCCTTATGTTGAAGTGATTGAGGCGATTAATTTAAGTCCGGTTCTCTTGGTTGCAGCTGATAAAGTCATTGCCACGCCGGGCGCATTGAAGCAATTAGAGGAGCGCTTAGCATGAGTTTAACTAAATATAACTTGGCGGGCGTGCTTCAAGCTCCTATTGTTTCTGAGAAAAGCACTATTGCGGCAGAAAAGAACAATCAATTTGTTTTTAAAGTGCGCAAACAAGCCACTAAAAAACAAGTTAAAAGTGCAGTAGAGCTCATGTTTAGCGTTGAAGTTGATTCAGTTCAGGTTTTAAACGTTAAAGGTAAACAAAAGCGATTCGGCGGCTCATTGGGGCAACGATCTGATTGGAAGAAGGCTTATGTAAAGCTTAAGCCCGGTCATGATATAGATTTCTCCGCTGCTTAATAATAAGATTTAAAAGATTAATAGGAAACGGTAGAAAGCATGGCTATTGTAAAGTCTAAACCTACATCGCCGGGTTCGCGGTTTGTAGTACGCATCAAAAATGATGAGTTGCATAAAGGCAAGCCGCATGCCCCTTTGTTGAGTAAGAAAAGCAAAAGTGGCGGGCGGAATAATAATGGACGGATAACGACACGTCATGTGGGTGGTGGTCATAAGCAACACTATCGAATTATCGATTTCAAAAGAAACAAGGTTGATATTCCTGCCGTTGTTGAGCGCTTGGAATACGATCCAAATAGAACGGCAAACATTGCGTTGATATTGTTTAAAGATGGTGATCGTAAATACATCATTGCGCCTAAAGGTCTTGTAGTTGGACAGGAGATTATTTCTTCAGAAACTACTGCCATTAAGCCGGGAAATTGTATGCCATTGAGAAACATACCAATGGGTACTACGGTTCATTGCGTGGAGTTGAAGCCTGGCAAGGGAGCTCAAGTTGCTCGAAGTGCTGGTACATCGGTGCAGTTGGTGGCTAAAGACGGCGCTTATGCAACCTTAAGATTACGATCTGGCGAAATGCGTAAAGTAATGGCTGATTGCCGTGCCGTGATCGGTGAGGTTTCAAATTCAGAGCATAACTTAATATCTCTTGGCAAGGCTGGAGCATCAAGATGGCGGGGCATTCGCCCGACTGTTCGAGGTGTGGTAATGAATCCAGTTGATCATCCGCATGGTGGTGGTGAAGGTCGTACCTCTGGCGGTAGACATCCTGTGTCTCCCTGGGGCATGCCGACGAAGGGCTATAAAACCAGAAATAACAAGCGCACTGATAATATGATTATCAGACGTCGTAAGCTCAAATAGAGAGGAATTGCTGTGCCACGTTCAATTAAAAAAGGTCCTTTTATTGATCATCACCTATTAAAAAAGGTTGAAGATGCGGTAAGTGCTAATAATCGGAAACCGATTAAAACATGGTCAAGAAGATCAATGATTATTCCGGATATGCTGGGTTTAACTATTGCAATCCATAATGGACGACTGCACATACCTGTTCTGATTTCTGAGAATATGGTCGGACATAAATTAGGCGAGTTTTCACCAACTCGCACATATAAAGGCCATGTGGCTGATAAGAAATCTAGATAGGTTGTGTTATGGAAGTTTCAGCAAAATTAAAAAATGCCCCGCTATCTGCACAAAAAGCACGCTTAGTGGGCGATCAGATTCGAGGGTTGCCGGTTGAAAAAGCACTGAATATATTGAAGTTCAGTTCGAAAAAAGCAGCTGGCATTATCAAAAAGATTCTTGAGTCTGCTATCGCAAATGCGGAGCATAATGAGAGCGCAGATATCGACGAATTAAAAGTGTCAACCGTTTATGTAAATGAAGGGGCGACCTTAAAAAGATTTAAGGCAAGAGCTAAAGGACGTGCGAATCATATCCTTAAAAGATCCTGCCATATTACAGTTAAAGTCGCAGAATACGAGTAGGGGCATAAAATGGGTCAAAAGGTACATCCAATAGGCATACGCCTCGGTATTGTAAAAGATTGGAATTCAAGATGGTATGCGAATAGTCAGGATTATTCTGTTTTCCTGCATCAAGATTTAACAGTCCGAGCCTATATTAAGAAAAAATTAGCTCATGCTTCTGTAAGTCATATTCAAATTAATCGTCCGCCGAATAACGCACATATAACAATACACACAGCAAGACCAGGTATTGTCATAGGTAAAAAGGGCGAAGATATTGAAGCATTGAGACAGGCGGTGTCTAAAATTATGGGCATTCCTGTTCAGCTTAATGTTGAAGAAATCAGAAAGCCTGAATTAGACGCTCAATTGGTTGCTGAAGGTGTAGCGCAGCAACTTGAAAAAAGAATTATGTACCGTCGGGCTATGAAGCGCGCTGTAACCAATACAATGCGATTAGGTGCTGAAGGTATTAAGGTCAATGTAGGTGGTCGTTTAAACGGTGCTGAAATCGCTCGTAGTGAATGGTATAGAGAGGGTCGAGTCCCTTTGCATACTTTAAGAGCGGATATTGATTACGGAACGGCTGAAGCGCATACAACCTATGGAATTATCGGCATTAAGGTGTGGATATTCAAGGGTGAAGTATTTGATATGGATGCGCATATTGCATCGATTAATTCAGAATCTAAAAAACAGTTGAAGGGATAGAGAAAAATGCTTCAACCTAAAAGAACCAAGTTCCGTAAACAACATAAAGGCAGAAATAACGGTACTGCCGTACGTGGCTCATCAGTAAGTTTTGGTGATTTTGGTCTTAAGTCGATAAGTCGAGGTAGGCTCACCGCTCGCCAAATTGAGTCTGCTCGTAGAACAATAACGCGGCACGTTAAACGTGGCGGTAAGCTTTGGATAAGAATATTCCCAGATAAGCCAATTACCAAAAAACCATTAGAAGTTCGTATGGGAAAAGGGAAAGGTAGTGTAGAATACTGGGTTGCTCAGGTTAAACCGGGAACCATGTTGTACGAAATACAGGGTGTTTCTGAGGAATTAGCTCGAGAAGCATTCGCTTTAGGCGCTGCTAAGTTACCTTTAAAAACAGTTTTTACTGCTCGGACGATAATGTAATGAAAGTAAGTGAATTACGCCAAAAATCTAAAGACGAATTAGGAGCACTGTTGCTCGAATTTTCACGCGAACAATTTAATCTTAAAATGCAGAAAGGAACGGGTCAGTTGTCTAAGCCGGATCAAGTAAAAAAGGTTAGACGGGATGTGGCACGTATCCATACCATATTAAACCAAATGGCGAGCGCATAAAATGAGTGAAAATGTAACTAAGTTGCGGACGATCACTGGACGCGTTGTTAGTAATAAAATGGATAAAAGCATTACAGTATTAGTCGAGCGGGTTGTAAAGCATCCTCTTTATGGCAAGTACATTAAACGTTCAACTAAAATGATGGCTCATGATGAGCAGAATATTTGTCATGAAGGCGACGTTGTATCCATTACATCATGCAGGCCTATATCCAAGAATAAAACCTTTAAATTGGTTCAGGTCTTAGAAAGTGCCAACAAATAGCATTGCGAAGCTATTTAATTAACAGATAATTAGGAATAAATCATGATTCAGATGCAAACTAACCTTGACGTCGCCGATAACAGCGGTGCAAAAAGGGTCATGTGTATCAAAGTATTGGGCGGGTCTCACAGACGTTATGCGGGCATTGGTGATATTATTAAGGTCAGCATCAAAGATGCTATACCTCGCGGAAGAGTAAAAAAAGGCGAGGTCTATAACGCATTAGTTGTTAGAACTTGCAAAGGTGTTCGTAGGCCGGATGGATCTGTTATCCGTTTTGACGGTAATGCTGCGGTTATTCTTAATAACAATTTACAGCCATTGGGTACGCGCATTTTTGGCCCTGTAACACGTGAGCTTAGAGGCGAGAGATTCATGAAAATTATCTCGCTGGCTCCAGAAGTTTTATAAGGTAGGGTTTAAAAAATGCAAAGAATTAAACAAGGCGATGAAGTTATCGTTCGTACCGGTAAAGATAAAGGTAAGAGCGGTAGAGTAAGTAAGGTTTTAAAGGATAATAAAATTTTGGTTGAAGGAATCAATCAGGTTAAAAAAAGCCAGAAACCTAATCCAAACGCTGGGGTTTCGGGTGGATTTATTGTCAAGGACATGCCAATCGATATTTCTAATCTTGGCTTATATAATCCTGCAACCAAAAAAGCGGATCGTGTCGGCTTTAAGTTCCTAGAAGATGGAAAAAAAGTCAGATATTTTAAGTCAACAAATGAAGTTGTTGATGTATAAGGGTGTAGATAAAAATCATGGCTAGACTAGAAACTGTATATAAAGAAAAAATCCTTCCAGCATTAGTTGAGCAATTTGCTTACAACTCTGTAATGCAGGCGCCACGGATTACCAAAATTACACTCAATATGGGTGTAGGTGGTGCTGTTGCCGATAAAAAAATCATGCAATCGGCCGTTAGCGACATGGAAAAAATTTCCGGTCAAAAACCAGTCATTACGCTGGCAAGAAAATCAATTGCGGGTTTTAAAATTCGCGACGATATGCCGATAGGTTGCAAAGTAACCTTGCGTAGCGATAGGATGTATGAATTTTTAGATCGTTTAATCAGTATTTCTATTCCTCGAATTCGTGACTTTAGAGGATTAAGCCCTAAAAGCTTTGATGGGCGTGGCAATTATTCCATGGGTGTAAAAGAGCAAATCATTTTCCCTGAAATTGATTATGACAAGATTGACACTATACGCGGCATGGATATAACTATCACAACAACAGCTAGAACTAATGAAGAAGGTTTGGCTTTGTTGAAGCTGTTTAATTTTCCATTTAAGACCTAAAGGGCACGTTAAAATGGCAAAAAAATCAATGATTGCGCGTGAAGAAAAGCGCAAAAAATTAGTGCAGAAATATGATGTTAAACGTAAATCTTTGAAAGAAGTTATCAGGGATCCGAATGCTACATTTGAAGATAAAGAATCTGCTCATTTGCAACTTCAAAAACTACCGAGAGACTCGAGTGCGTCAAGAGTTCGTAATCGTTGCAACTTAACCGGACGTCCGCACGGCTATTACCGTAAGTTTGGTCTTAGCCGAAATAAACTTAGAGAAGCGACAATGCGTGGCGATGTGCCAGGCTTGAGAAAAGCAAGTTGGTAAGATCTTTTAGATCAAGTTTAGAGAGATTATAAAATGAGTATGACAGACCCCGTCGCAGACATGCTGACCCGAATTAGAAACGGTCAATCTGCGGGTAAAAAGATCGTTAAGCAGCCTTCATCAAAATTGAAGGTTTCTATTGCTAAGGTGTTAAAAGAAGAAGGTTTTATTACAGGCTATTCTACTGAAACAACTGGCAGTCATACGGAAATGACTATTGAATTGAAGTACTATAAGGGTGCTCCTGTAATTGAAAATATTAAAAGAATCAGTAAGCCTGGTTTACGTATTTATAAATCTAAGGATGAATTGCCGAAAGTTCTTGGTGGGCTAGGGATTGCTATTGTATCAACATCGAATGGTGTTATGACCGATAGAGCTGCTCGTTCAATTGGACATGGCGGTGAAGTCATTTGTACTGTTTGTTAAGGTTTAGGTCAGGTTATGTCAAGAATTGCTAAAGCCCCAGTAAATATCCCAAGTGGTGTGGATATAAAACTAGAGGGTAATAAAATGACTGTAAAAGGAAGTAATGGTCAATTATCTTATGATATTAATTCAGCTGTTAGCTTTGATATTACCAATAACGTAATTCAAGCACAGTGGGATAGTAATGATAAAAAAGCTGCTGCTCAAGCTGGAACAGCAAGGGCAATCGTAAATAACATGATTGTTGGTGTTACTTCTGGATTTGAAAAGAAATTAACTCTGATCGGTGTGGGTTACAGGGCTCAGGTTAAAGGCAATATTCTGAATTTAGCCCTTGGTTTTTCCCATCCAGTTAATTTCGAAGTTCCGGTAGGAGTTTTAGTAGAGACGCCCAGCCAAACTGAGATAATTATCAAAGGAAGTGATAAGCAATTGGTAGGTGAAGTTGCTGCAAAAATCAGATCTTATCGTCCGCCTGAGCCTTATAAAGGTAAAGGTGTCAGATATGCTGAAGAGCATGTTGCAAGAAAAGAAGCTAAAAAGAAGTAAGGTAGCGTAATGGATAAGAAACAATCTCGTATGAAGCGCGCATTAAAATTGCGTAGCAAAATTAAAAAAACAAGTACTACGCGTCTGTCAATTCACAAGACTGCGCAGCATATCTACGCGCAAGTTATTAGTGCTGATGGTGCGATTACTTTAGCAAGTGCTTCCACAGTTCAGGCTGACATTAAATCAACGCTAAAAAATACTGGCAATATTAGTGCGGCGGCTGAAGTAGGAAAATTTATTGCACAAAAAGCAATTGCTGCTGGAGTTTCCGAAGTTGCTTTTGATCGCTCAGGATTTAAGTATCATGGTCGCGTTAAAGCATTGGCTGACGCTGCTCGTGAAGCCGGTTTGAAATTTTAGGGGAATAAGATGTCTACAGCACCTTCACAGGTTAGTGCAGATGGTTTGCAAGAAAAATTAGTTAATGTA
The DNA here is from genome assembly GCA_038922535.1 of Methylobacter sp. Lineage (GTDB taxonomy): Bacteria > Pseudomonadota > Gammaproteobacteria > Methylococcales > Methylomonadaceae > Methylobacter_A. The sequence goes on from JBCKWO010000053.1 coordinate 8,510, forward strand.
AGACGCGTAGCAAAAGTTGTCAAAGGCGGTAGAGTCTTTGGTTTCACTGCACTGACAGTAGTTGGTGACGGTGAGGGCAGAGTCGGATACGGAGTAAGTAAAGCTCGCGAGGTTCCTATTGCGATCCAAAAGTCTTTGGAGCAAGCGCGTAAAAATATGCGTAAAGTCTCTTTAAAAGGCGATACATTGCAATATGCTATTATGAATACGACTGGCGCTGCTAAGGTTTATATGCAGCCTGCTTCGGAAGGTACTGGAATTATTGCTGGTGGAGCAATGAGAGCGGTATTTGAAGTGGTTGGAGTGCATAACGTATTAGCAAAATGCATTGGCACAAGTAACCCTATTAATGTTGTTAGAGCAACTATTAATGGTCTTACTGGAATGCATAGCGCTAACCAAATAGCTGCAAAACGCGGCTTATCAGTTGAACAGATTATTGGGTAGTAGTAATGTCCGGCAATAAATTAAGCGTTACAATGATAAAAAGCAGATTTGGGCGTTTACCACGTCATCAAGCTTGTTTAAAAGGTTTAGGATTACGTAAAATCAACCAGACGGTTGTGGTACTTAATACCCCTGAAAACAGAGGTATGATAAATAAAGTATCGTACATGCTAAAATTCGAGGAAGTGTAATGTTTTTAAATACTATCCGTTCAAGTGAAGGGGCTCGTAAAAAATCTAAACGAGTGGGCCGAGGAATTGGTTGTACGCTCGGTAAAACTTGTGGAAGGGGCCATAAAGGACAAAAGTCACGTAGTGGGGGCTTTCATAAAGTTGGTTTCGAGGGCGGTCAGATGCCTTTGCAGCGCCGACTGCCTAAGGTTGGATTTACTTCACTAATGAGCAAGTATTCTGCCGAAGTTAGATTAAATGAGTTGAATGGTTTAAATTCTGATGTAATTGACCTTAAGCTTCTAATTGACGCCAATATCGTGCCTATTTTTACTAAAAAAGTTAAAATAATTAAGTCAGGCGAATTAACTAAGGCTGTTACCATCAAAGGTTTAAAAGTAACCGGTGGTGCCAAAGTATCTATTGAAGCAGCTGGCGGCAAAGTAGAGGTTTAGGTGAGTACTTCAAGAGCTCAGGTGGCTGGCAAGGTCGGCGGTTTTTCAGAGCTTAAAGCTAGATTGCTTTTTGTTTTAGGAGCCTTTTTCGTATACAGAGTTGGCGCCCATATTCCCGTTCCAGGAATAGATCCTAAGGCGCTTGCAGTTATGTTTGAGCAGCAAAGTGGTTCAATCCTGGACATGTTCAATATGTTTTCAGGTGGTGCTTTGATGCGTTTAAGCTTGTTTGCTTTGGGCATAATGCCTTATATCTCGGCGTCAATTATCATGCAATTAATGACAGTTGTGATACCGACAATGGAGCAGCTGAAAAAAGAAGGTGAGTCGGGGCGACGTAAAATATCACAATACACTCGATTTGGGACTGTTGTTTTGGCAACTTTTCAGGCGATTGGAATTTCTTTGGCATTGCAAAATCAAACTGCTGGCGGACTTTCTGTGGTTTTGAGTCCGGGTATTAGTTTTATCGTTATTACAACCGTTACGTTGGTTACTGGTACTGTTTTCTTGATGTGGCTGGGTGAGCAGGTTACCGAGCGCGGAATTGGTAACGGTATCTCGCTTATTATCTTTGCGGGGATTGTTTCTGGGTTACCGAAAGCGATTGGCGGTACTTTAGAATTAGCCAGAACCGGTGAAATGAATGGAGCATTTATTATTTTATTGTTTCTGTTGTCGATTTCCGTTACTGCACTGGTAGTCTTTGTCGAAAGAGGGCAAAGAAGGATACTCATTAATTACCCGAAAAGACAGCAAGGTCGTAAGATGTATGCGGGACAAAGTAGTTTTCTGCCTCTAAAGCTTAATATGGCAGGCGTAATCCCCCCTATCTTTGCATCGAGTATTATTTTATTTCCAGCGACAATTGCGGGTTGGTTTGGAAATAGTGAGGGCTTTGCGTGGTTACAGGATGTTGCGACTATGTTGTCTCCTGGTCAGCCAATTTATGTCATGTTTTACGCGACGGCTATCATTTTCTTTTGTTTCTTTTATACGGCTTTAGTATTTAATTCAAAAGAAACTGCTGAGAATCTTAAGAAATCGGGTGCATTTTTACCTGGAATAAGACCGGGTCTGCAAACAAGTTCTTATATTGATAAGGTGATGACTAGATTAACATTAATCGGCGCATTTTATATTACGCTTGTCTGTCTATTGCCTGAGTTTTTGATTGTTTACTGGAATGTCCCGTTTTATTTTGGAGGGACATCTTTATTGATTATTGTTGTGGTTGTAATGGATTTCATTTCGCAGATGCAAACTCATGTCATGTCCCAGCAGTATGATGGCTTAATGAAAAAAGCCAATCTAAAAAAATGAATTATTGCACAAGAGCAATCTAGGAGTAAGTAGTGAAAGTTCGAGCCTCTGTTAAAACAATATGTAGAAAATGCAAGGTTGTAAAAAGAAAGGGTGTTGTAAGAGTTATCTGTGAAGACGGAAAACATAAACAACGGCAAGGATAATAATTGTTGCGCCATAATTAATGCAATGCTATAATTTGGCGCTTTACTTTAGAGTGCTACCAAGGGGAGTATCTAGATGGCACGTATTGCCGGGATAAATATACCAGATCATAAACATGCAGTCATCGCTTTAACTGCTATTTACGGTGTTGGTCGTCAAACTGCAAGTGAGATTTGTGTTGAAGTAGGTATAAAGCCTTCGATAAAAATAAAAGAGCTGACTGAAGAGCAATTAGAAGCTATTCGTAATGTGGTTTCGAAGATGACAGTGGAAGGTGATCTGCGTCGTGAAGTTTCTATGAATATCAAGCGTTTGATGGATCTGGGTTGCTATCGCGGAATAAGACATCGCAGAGGATTGCCTTTGAGGGGTCAGAGAACGAGAACTAATGCTCGTACTCGTAAAGGCCCGCGTAAAGCAATTAGAAAATAAGATATTCCTTTAAGAGGTTGAAGTAAATGGCGAGTCAAAATCGTTCTAGAAAACGTATAAAAAAAGAAGTTGTAGATGGCATAGTGCATGTCCACGCTTCTTTTAATAATACAATTATAACTATCACGGATAGAAAAGGTAACGCCCTGTCTTGGGCGACATCAGGTGGATCTGGCTTCCGTGGATCCAGAAAAAGCACGCCATTCGCCGCTCAGGTAGCGGCTGAGAAAGCCGGTACTGTTGCTTTGGAATTTGGCATGAAAAATCTTGATGTCATGATTAAAGGCCCTGGGCCTGGTCGCGAATCTGCAGTGCGTTCTCTGAACAATTTGGGATTCAAAATAAACAATATTGTTGATGTGACGCCGATTCCACATAATGGATGTCGTCCGCCGAAAAAACGCCGCGTATAAAAAATCTGGAGTAGTTTGTTATGGCAAGATATCTTGGGCCTACCTGTAAATTAAGTCGAAGAGAAGGCACTGATCTGTTTTTAAAAAGCAGAGGAAAGTCTTTAGAAAATAAATGTAAGTTGGATCAGCGCCCTGGTCAGCACGGTAGTAAGCGTGCAAGAAGCTCCGATTATGCTCTTCAGTTGAGAGCTAAACAGCGCTTACGTAGAATATACGGCATATTAGAAAAACAATTTAGAAATTACTATAAGTCGGCGGATTTGAAGAAAGGTGCTACAGGTCAAAACCTGTTGAATCTTTTGGAATCAAGATTAGATAATGTTGTATACCGCATGGGTTTCGCTTGTACTCGAGCTGAAGCTCGCCAGTTGGTTAGTCATAAATCCATTCAGGTAAATAATGTATTGATCAATGTTCCTTCTTATCAGGTTTCACCTGGCGATGTTCTTGGCGTTAGAGAAAAAGCGAAAAAGCAGCAAAGAATCGTTGATGCTTTGGTCGTAACTGAGCAGTATGGTTTCCCTTCATGGGTTGAGGTTAACTCTAAAGCAATGTTAGGTACATTTAGCTCTCTGCCAGATCGTGTGGATTTGGGTAGCGATATTAATGAACAGTTGGTAGTTGAGCTTTACTCTAAATAATCGCAGGTTTGAGGGATATAAATGCAGAATTCTATGTCTGGCTTACTAAAGCCCCGATTAGTTGAGGTTGTAAGCAAAACGCCTAATCATTCTAGGATTGTTATCGAGCCCCTTGAAAGAGGATTTGGCCATTCTATTGGTAATGCATTACGTCGCGTGTTGTTATCTACAATTCCAGGCTGTGCAGTTACCGATGTCGAGATTGAAGGCGTTCTTCATGAGTACACCACGATAGAGGGTGTTCAAGAAGATGTTATTGATATTTTGCTTAATCTTAAAAAATTAGCTGTCGTACTTCATTCTAAAGACGAAGTTGAACTTACCCTTTCAAAACATGGCGCGGGTTGTGTTACCGCGGCTGATATTATAATTCCACATGATGTGGAAATTATTAATCCTGACTTGGTGATAGCTAACCTGACACAAGTTGGTGTGCTAAATATGAAGATCAGGGTGCGCCGTGGAAGAGGATATGAACCGGTCAGCGTTCGTAAATTAAACTCCGAGTATAGCCCTGTTGTAGGTGCGCTTCAGCTCGATGCTTCATATAGTCCGGTTATCAAAGTTGCTTATCAGGTTGAAAGTACTCGTGTTGAGCAGCGTACTAATTTAGATAAATTAATAATCGAACTGGAAACAAATGGAACTGTTGACCCAGAAGAAACTATTAAACTCGCCGCTACGATACTTCATGATCAGTTATCTGTTTTTGTTGATTTTGAAAAAGTAAATGATCAGCTTGCAGAAGAGGAAGTTGAGGTCGAAGAAATATTTGACCCGGTCCTTCTTCGTCCTGTAGATGATCTTGAGTTAACGGTACGTTCGGCTAATTGCTTAAAAGCCGAGAATATATTTTACATTGGAGACTTAATTCAACGCACTGAAGTTGAGTTGTTGAAGACTCCAAATCTTGGCAAAAAGTCATTAACAGAAATAAAAGACATTCTTGCTTTGAAAGGTTTATCTTTGGGTATGCGGTTGGAAAATTGGCCTCCTGAAAACCTTGCAGATCAAACTCACGCAATAACACACTAACATTAGGTCTTCTTACAATGAGACATCGTAAATCCGGAAGAAAGTTTAATATAAATAGCAGTCATCGTAAGGCGCTATTCAGTAATATGGTTAGTTCATTATTCAAACATGAATTAATTAAAACAACTTTACCAAAAGCTAAGGAATTAAGAAGCTATGCTGAGCCATTAATCACTTTGTCTAAAGAAGATAGCGTAGCTAAAAGGCGTCTTGCTTTCTCTAGGCTACGTGATCGCGACGTAGTAACTAAGCTTTTTAATGAGTTAGGTCCACGTTATAAAAATAGAGCAGGCGGATATTTACGTATTATGAAATGCGGATTTAGAGCCGGTGATGACGCTCCTATGGCTTATGTCGAGCTAGTTGATAGGCCTGTTTCTATTATAAAAGATTAAGATCCTGAATAAATAGTTAACAAGAAATTATTTTTTACAGGTCAACGCCCCTAAAAGTTTAAATCTTAGATTTGTATTTAGGGGCTAAATAATCCCGCTATCTTAATAATCATTTAGTCCGATTAATATCTCCCCTGAAGGCTTAATTAACGCAAGTTTTTGGTTGATACTCATTCACGTCCAGCATAAGTATATACTCAGCTTTGTCCTAAAAATTGCTGGGCTGTTGCTTTCAAACTATCCAGTTCTTCTTGAGAGTAGGTATCCATGATTTCAATTATGGATAGAAAAGCCCATGATTTAGCCAACAGAGTC
>JBCKWO010000054.1:0-14048 GCA_038922535.1 Methylobacter sp.
TGAGTCTTAGCCACGGCTTCCACGGTGTTATTGATGGCGTTGGCTTGGTAGTAACGCGGGGCGCGGCCTGTGCCGTCATCGTAGTACGGCATTTCTACCGTATGCCGTGCCGCTGACGTTTCCAGTCCCTTCCACTGGCAATAGCGTTGCCAGAGTTCCGTGGGCGACGGAAATGCGTCCAGCGCCAGCTCCTGCTCGGTAAGGTCGGCCAATCCGGTGCGATCGTGCATCAGGAAGCCATCGCCGTTGGAACTGAACACAAACGGTACGCCCAGCGTTTCGGCATAATTCAGAGCCTGCTGCATACCGGCACCGACGCTGAGGCCGTTTATCTTGGCTTCGATCACTGCCAGTGGGATATTAGGTTTGTAGTACAGGATGTAATCGGCGCGCTTTTGTTCGCCACGGGTGTGCAGCTTGCCGCGCACGATGATCCGCCCTTTGGTGAAGCTGACTTCCTCCCTGATCTGGCTGTGCAGATCCCACCCCGCTACAGTGATGGCCGGGGTGATGTACTTGGTACAGATGTCGCGTTCGGAGAGACTAAGCTTGTCGACCATGAGGCGGAAATATCCTTGTGTATTTTTAGTGTAAAGCGGTGTTTCCGGTGTGCCGCTTTCAGTTGTATTGCTTATGAGTCATTAGGGAACGCTGGTTGCAACCTTAATTATCTGATCCTGTTGCGTTGGCCTTGATTTATAATACAGCAATTCACTCCATCAGACGCACCCACCCTTTTTATAAAATGGCCGACTCGAAAATTTATCTGAATGTACCTTTTGCTCAAAAGGATGAGGCCAAAGCGCTAGGCGCGAAGTGGGACGCCATTCAAAAGAAATGGTTTGTCCCGGCGGATAAGGACATGACGCTGTTTGCCCGTTGGCAAGCTGAATCCGGTGCTGTGGCATCGCCAAGATCGAAAGCACCTTCTTCCGCTATCAAGTCTTCTGCTAAGAAGGTGAACGCCGGTGTCAAAACCCATGCGACGGTTAAAGACTTTGTTGCCTATAACGGCGATACGCCGCCGTGGGATTAATGTTTTCTTATGCCGTAGGGCGTGCCGTGCGCGCCTTAAGAGCGAAGGCGCGCACGGCACGCCCTACGGTGTTTTAATCATCCTCATTCGGAATTTGCCCGCGCAGGTCTTCGGACAGCAGCATTTGCCCGCCGGTGACCACGACCTGTTCACCGACATTGATGCCGTTGCCGACAAAATAGCCGCCGGTCGTCGCCGAATATTGATCTAGGGTGCGGCGGCTAAATTGTTCTGGCGAGGTTTTGATGTACACAAAAGCCTGATCCATGTGCCAGATTAAAGCGGACTTTGGAATCACCACGCCGGACTGGTTTTCACCTTGCTCTGGTATCCACGCGGTAACCCGCATGCCGGTTCTGATATGAGCGCCGTCGGCCTGGAAAAAATAGCTTTCGCCTTGCACGATATTATCGGTTTGCGGAGCCGCTGAAATCAGCTCGGCTTTGTTGGCTGTACTACGGTTGCCCGATGCGTCAAAGTAAATAGCCTGAATGTCGCCAGACAGTTGTTTATTCGCGGGCAAGGTGATTTGCAGCAGTGTTTGGTGGCCGGATAAAAAGGGGCTCAGCTTGCCGGAATCGGTTGCCAAAGCCCATTCGGTGAGCTTTTCGCCCCAGTTGAGCCGGGCTTGATCGGCGATGGCCTGGCCTTGAATGTCACTGGCATCGACTTGGGCTTTATCCATTTGCCACTGCGCTTGCTGGACTTGCAGGTTGTGTTTTGAGGTCGCACCATCATGATATAAGTCCTGCTGGCGGCTGATGTTCTGCTCAGCCTGCTTGAACTTGGCCGTGGCGCTGCCACGCTCGGATAAGGCGACCGAATATCGATGCCGCAGCTCGATCAAAGGTTGTATGTTGACCGCTTTTCCGTAAGCGGTGAATTCGGAGAGATGCTTGGCGGCGGTCAGCGTGATTGTCTGCAAGCCTGATAATAACTGGGCTTTGGCGTCCAGAACAACGGTTCCCGGCCCTGCGTGATTTGGGAACTTGGCAACCGGCTTATCGTCATCATCGGCGAAACTGGGGGTAACACTGAGTATAAAAATACCGGCTATTAAAAGAGCGTTCATGTGGACAGTAAAGGCGTGTATGGAGGTGTTCATGTTATAAGATTTCCCTTCTTAAATGCATTTTTTTGTTGTTTTTAAAAAATTGCAGGTTATCCTTAAAAAATGTAACTATTCAGCGTAGGGATAACATCCCTGACAAACCACCGTTTCGGCAGGCCTAGTGCTGTCCATCAAAGGGCATCTTACCCTTGAAGGCCAATGGTGTAGGGATGTTATCCCTTTTGTACTGAATAGTTACTAAAAAATAAACTAACCCTATTGAGAGATTATCATGAGCGACCTACCGGATAACTTAAAGTACGCAATGTCCCACGAATGGGCAAAGCTGGAAGACGATAACGTCGTTCGCGTCGGCATAACCGATTTTGCGCAGGAAGAATTGGGTGATTTGGTTTATATCGAATTGCCGGAGCTGGGTCGAAAAGTCGCGGCGCAAGAACAATGCGCGGTCGTCGAATCGGTCAAGACCGCATCCGATTTGTTCAGCCCGGTTAGCGGAGAAATAGTCGCCGTCAACGAAGCCTTGGCCGATGAACCCGAGCGGGTCAATGATGATGCTTACGGAACTTGGCTGTTTTGCATCAAGGCGGACGACCTGACTGAGCTGGATAAGTTGATGGACGCGAACGCTTACCAACTAATGATTGAGCAATGATTTAGGTGAAAGGCGAAAGGTACAAGGTTAAAAAAACTTTTGCCTTTCGCCTTGCACCTTATTTCTTACTTTAGCCGCAACTGCTCCCGGCAGTCTGCGATATACACTATCCCTGACAATAAAGAGGAATATTAATGAGCGCATTAATCTGTGGGTCTATGGCTTACGATACCATCATGGTTTTTCATGATAAATTCAAACATCACATTTTGCCGGAAAAAATCCATATTCTGAATGTGTCGTTCCTGGTGCCGGTGATGCGGCGCGAATTTGGCGGCTGCGCGGGTAACATTGCCTATAACCTGAAATTGTTGGGCGAAGAGCCGTTGACGATGGCCACCGTCGGCCATGATTTTGAACCGTATGCCCAATGGCTGGCTCACAATCAATTGTCCAGCGAATTTATTAAGATTCTGGATGACAGCTATACCGGCCAAGCCTATATCACCACCGACGAAGACGCTAACCAGATTACCGCATTCCACCCTGGTGCAATGAATTCTTCGCATTTAAATTCGGTGCCGACCGACAGGGAAATCAGTATCGGCATCGTTTCCCCTGATGGTAAAGAGGGTATGCAGCTGCATGCCGAGCAGTTTGCGGAATTGGACATACCGTTTATTTTCGACCCAGGCCAGGGTATGCCGATGTTTAATGGTGAAGAACTGCTCAAGTTTATCGATCAGGCAACCTGGATGACCTTGAACGATTATGAATCCGAGGTCATGCAGAAACGTACTGGTTTGTCACTGGAACAAATGGCCGAACGAGTGGAAGCACTGATTATTACCTTGGGCGGCAAGGGGTCTCAAATTTACACGCACGGCGAGTGCATGACCATTCCTGCGGCAAAACCCCAAGCGATATGCGATCCAACGGGTTGCGGCGATGCTTATCGTGCGGGGCTTTTATACGGCTTGATGAATGAATTGGGCTGGGAAGTGACCGGTAGAGTCGCCTCATTAATGGGCGCCATTAAAATCGAAAATAACGGTACCCAGAATCATTCATTTGATATGAATGGCTTTAAACTGCGCTACCGCGAAAATTTCGGCACTTCGTTTTAATTTAAAAAAAATGCTAAAACACACCCAAAACCTATTAGACATCATGTCGCGTCTGCGGCACCCGGAACAGGGCTGTGCGTGGGATGTTAAACAGGATTTCACCAGTTTAATCCCTTACTTGATTGAAGAAGCCTACGAAGTCGTCGATGCCATTGAACGCAACGACCTGGATGATTTGCGCTCGGAGCTAGGCGACCTGCTGTTGCAGGTGGTGTTCCATGCCCAAATCGCCGAGGAACAAGGCTTGTTTAACTTTGAGCAGGTTTCGGCGGGCATTTGCGATAAGCTGATCCGCCGCCATCCGCATGTTTTTTCTGATGCTGTTTTTAATACCGATGAAGAGCGTCATCAAGCTTGGGAACAGGAAAAGGCTAACGAGCGGCAGAAAAAAAACAAAACGGCAGAACCGGAAAGCGTCCTGTCGGGCGTGGCGCGCAATTTTCCGGCATTGATCGAGTGTGAAAAAATACAGGATCGTGCCGCAAATTACGGCTTTGATTGGCCGGATGTGCTGCCGGTTTTCGATAAAGTCATGGAAGAGCTGGAGGAGGTCAGAGAAGCTTGGCAATCCGGCGATCAGGCGCATATTCAGGAAGAGATCGGCGATTTATTGCTGGTTGCGGTTAATTTAGCCCGTCATTTAAATGTCAATGCCGAAGTCGCGCTCAAGGACAGCACTAAAAAATTCTCCAGGCGTTTCCAGTATATAGAGCAACAGGTTGCAGAATCTGGCCAGAACCTTAAAGATTGCGAACTGGCCGAGTTGGATATTTTATGGAATCAGGCCAAGCTAGCTTTAAGCAAAAAATAGCGTATCGACTCAGCAATTAGACTGTCCTGAAAAATCTCGTCGCCAGACCGGGAATCTTGCCAAATAGTGCATAAACCGGCTTGATCGTTTGCAGCAATAATCATATCTTGTGCGTAGCAATCACAATCTCCGCTTGCTGATACTGGCGATAACGCTCTCTCCCCGCGGCTTTGGTGGTTTCGCTATTATCGAGTATTTCAAGGATGCGCTCGGTTTGCGGTCCTGGGTTTGGATAATGCGACGACAGGTTGAATAAGGTGTTTTGCCAGCCCGTAGGCGCAGGTATTGAGCCGATCAGGATGACCTGTTCAAGCTCAGGCAGCTCGCCTAAATAGTGCTGATGCGGAATAAAACTGCCTGCCCTGAAAGTCCAGAGCAGGTCGTCTAGGGTTTGGCTTTGTTCGGCGGAATCGGTCAGTACATAACAAAAACAACCGCTGCGATAGGCTTTTTCTATCAGCTTGCAGGCGAACAGGTACCTATCGTGTAGCGATTCTGTTGGCAGTATGTAAAAGCTGACTTCAGTCACTTAGGTTCGGTTGATCAGGTATTGGCTTAATAACGACACCGGGCGGCCGGTCGCGCCTTTGCTTGGGCCGGTACGCCATGCAGTGAAGGCAATATCCAGGTGCGCCCAGCGGAATTTTTCGGCAAATCGAGCCAGAAAACAGGCGGCAGTAATAGTGCCCGCATCTTTACCGCCGATATTGGCTATGTCGGCAAAATTAGATTTCAGTTGTTCCTGGTATTCTTCCCAGAGCGGTAAGCGCCAGACCGGGTCGTTGGCGATTTCGCCAGCCGCTATTAGCTCATTGCACAAGGCGTCATCATTGCCGAGCAGACCGCTGACTACGCGACCTAAAGCGACGCCAACCGCGCCGGTCAGGGTGGCAATGTCGATCACTACCTCGGGGTTGTAGCGTTCCGCGTAGGTCAAGGTGTCGCACAGCAGCAGACGGCCTTCGGCATCGGTGTTTAATATTTCAATAGTTTTGCCGGACATGCTGGTCACAATATCGCCGGGTTTGTTGGCGTCGCCATCGGGCAGGTTTTCCGAGCTAGGGATTAGGCCGATAATATTCAGCGGCAGCCGCATTTGAGCTGCGGCGAGCAAGGTACCCAGAACGGTCGCGCCGCCGCACATGTCGTATTTCATTTCATCCATGCCTGAGGCTTGTTTTAATGAAATGCCGCCCGCGTCAAAGGTGAGGCCTTTGCCGATCAGCACGATAGGTTGGGCGTTTTTATCGCCGCCTTGGTAATTCAGGGTGATTAATTTTGCTGGTTGACGACTGCCGCGTGAGACCGACAGCAATGCACCCATACCCAGCGCGGCCATGTCGGATTCTTCGAGTACGCTAACGCTCAGGTCGGCGTATTTTTTGCTCAGTGCTATCGCCTGTTCGGCAAGATAGGTCGGGGTACAGATATTGCCCGGCAAATCGCCTAAGTGTTTGGTTAAGTCGATGCCTTCGGCTATCGCCTTGCCTTGTAGCAAGCCGGCCTGTGCTAAAGCAGACTCCGCTTCGGTGGTGAAAATGGAGATAAGCTCAAGCTTGCTTTCGGTTTCTTTATCGGATTTTAGCTGGGTAAATTGATACGTGGCATCGTTAAACACTTCAATGATGTGCCGGGATTTCCATTGCAGGTCGCGACCTTCAACCGCGCATTCGGCCAAGCAGCAGACGACCGATTTTATGTGCGGTTTTTTCAGGCTGTTGACGGCGGCCAGCAGGGCTTTTTTGTAGTTTTTGCTGGATAAATGCTTGTTTTCGCCTAGGCCGACCAACAAAATACGCTCAAACTTGCTGTCAGGAATGGCGTTTATTAATACGGTTTCGCCATTTTTTCCGCTCAGGTCGCCACGGCTGACGATGCTGTTGATCAGGCCTTGGGTGCTGTTGTTAAGGGCGGTTGCCGATGGGCTGAGTTGCTGGTCTTGATAAACGCCGACAATAATACAATCACATTGCAGTTCTTCTAAAGGCGCGGTTTCTATTGAATAGTCCATAACTTAACTCGTTTATTTGTTGGATAGAGTGGTATCTTGAGCAGGCTGGAAATAAGTCGTCACAAGATAGGCCGTTTAGCTGCAATTATACAACACAAATTTCGGTTTTTGATTGAGGGGGACAAGCTTGGCGGAAAATTTGCCGGTATTCGCTTAAATCGGTTTTATCTCTGGTTCACGGTTTTCAGATGAAGTGCATGATACCGTAGAGCGATAGTGGCAGTATTGATGTTGTTTTGAGTATACCTGTTACATCTATAAGGATATGTGCGACAAACTACGTCTTTATTCTAGGCTGGCGGCTGGGTAGCATATGCCCAGCGAATTGGAATGCAATTACACGCCAATGCTCGGAAACGATTAAAATCGCCGCAAGCGTTGTCAGGATAATAAAATGTCAGCACTTTAACTAGTGTTTCAGCAAAATCCAGGTCAAAAATTTAATTCGCCTGTTTCTAATGGCGCTGTTTCTATAAAATGATCGATAATTTACAGAATTAAAATAGAAGTGGGTGCTTTTGACGGCGTAGCTTTTATTTCGTTGCACAACACACACTGTTAATGGGAGACGCGCTTGGAAGCGAACTGGACTAAAGGTTATAAAATGGGGCGGCGCAAGATAGTCACTGTGCTGGACAAGATGGTCGCCGTGGATTTGTTAAAGACGCTGATGGCGGTTTGGTCGGTGATTGTCGTTATTATCGTCAGTCGACAGTTTGTCAGGATTCTTGACAAGGCTGTTGATGGACAGGTATCCAATCAAACCTTGCTGACCGTTCTGGGCTTGAAAACGATTATTGCCAGTGCTGCGTTTTTGCCGGCAGCCTTGTTTATGGCGGTGTTGATGGTTTTGGGCAGAATGTACAGGGACCAGGAAATGTCGGCAGTGGCTTCAGCGGGCGGCGGTGCGGGGACGATCTATCGAGCTATATTTCTGTTGGTTTTTCCTTTGAGCGTGCTGTCTGCCGGTTTGTCATTCTACGTCTCACCCTGGGCGGAAGCCATGATGGAGCAGCTGATGCATCAGGATAAGGAATCGGCTGATCTTAGAGGTGTTGCTGCCGGGAAATTTAGTGAATACAGTCAGGGAGATCTGGTTTTTTATGTGGAAAAGATTGATGACGATAAAACCATGCATCAGGTTTTTGTACAGCACAGGCAGGGAGGCCGGTTGGCGATTATTAATGCCGAAACGGGCAGGTTGAAAGATTTGCCGGACGGGCGCTATGTCGTTTTGGAAAACGGGGAGCGCATACAGGGGCAGCCGGGCGCTTTAAATTACGTGGTTGAACAATTCTCAGAATACGCGGTGAGATTGGAGACCAAAGAGTCAGTCACTATTTTTGGCAAAGAATCTGTTCCCAGTGATGTGCTGTTGAGTTCCAGTCAAATAACCGATATTGCCGAATTGCAGCGTCGATTTTCTATTCCGATGGGGATAATATTACTCAGCTTTATTGCCGTGCCTTTGGCCCAGATGTCGCCTCGCGGCGGTGTTTACGGGAATATGCTGGTTGGCTTTCTGATCTATTTTAGCTATGGAAATCTTACTCGTGTCAGTTACAGTTGGGTCATTAAGCAAACTATCCCGGAGTGGCTGGGTGTTGCTGGTGTTAATTCACTGTTATTGTTGATAGGCGGAATTTTATTGGCGCGCTTATACGGATGGCAATGGCTGGTTATGCGGGTTAAGGAAAAGGTGCGTCAATGAATGTATTAACAGGCTATATCGTCAGGGAAATTTTAAAGGGGTCTTTTGTTGCGGTTTTATTGTTATTGACCTTATTCAATTTGTTTACCTTCAGTGATCAGCTAAAGGATCTGGGCAAAGGGCACTACGGCTTAACAGAGATTTTTTATTATCTTGCCCTGACCTCACCTACCGTTTTTTATGAATTGATGCCGGCATCAGCCTTATTAGGCAGTCTGTTTGTATTGGGTGCGATGGGTAATAATCGCGAACTCATTGCCATGCAGGCTGCCGGGTTATCCGTTTTGGGGATTATTAGGGCGGTTATGGTGGCCGGGGCTATTTTAGTCGTCATTTCAATAGCGGTCGGCGAGTTTATCGCGCCGGTAGCCGAGCGGACGGCACGAGTGATGAAGGTCACCGCCCAGAATGAGCAGGTGGTCATGAATGTCAAATATGGACTCTGGCTGCGCGAAGGTAAAAAATTCATTAATGTACGAAAAATACAAGATGACGGGAGTTTGGCTGACATCAGTATTTATGAGCTGGATGACCAGGGTCATTTTCGCCATTCAACACATGCGGAGAAAGCCAGCTTTCAAGGCAATCAGCAATGGAAATTAGAGCAAATCAGGCAATCGGACATTTCAATACAGCAGATGGCTGCAAGTAGCCAAAGTGAGCAAATTTGGCAATCAACCGTTGCCCCCGACTTATTGAAGATTGTTGTGGTTAACGCGAATAATCTATCCATGTATGATCTGGCACTGTATATCGATTTTTTAAAGGATAATCATCAAAAATCGCACGAGTTTGAATTGGCTTTCTGGGGGCGTGTGGTCAATCCTCTGGTTGTTTTCGTTATGCTGCTGGTATCTGCACCCTTCGTTATTGGTGTTAAACGCGGTGTAAATGTTGGCGCAAGGATGATGATAGGCGTTGTCATCGGCATGGGCTTCAATATTGTCGACAAAATCGTCGGGCATGTTGGGTTGATTTATGATCTTAATCCGCCGTTAATGGCGGTTGCCCCCAGTTTGCTTGCTTTAGTTTTGGCGCTGTTTGCGTTGAAGCGGGTGCAGGCGTAATTGATTGGTTAATTGAATGTAAAAGCGGGAGCTAGGGTGGCGGTTAGAAAATTTAACGATAAACAACCTAAAATCGGTAAGTCGGTTTTTATAGATGATAGCGCCGTGGTGATTGGCGATGTTACTTTGGGCGATGATGTCTCGATATGGCCGACAACGGTGGTCAGAGGCGATGTTGAACGCATCACTATTGGCGATGGCACCAATGTTCAGGATGGTTCCGTGTTGCATGTGACTCATGCCGGAAAGTATACGGCTCAAGGTCATCCTTTAAAGATAGGTAAGGGCGTTACTATAGGTCATAGAGCTGTGGTGCATGCCTGCACCGTGGGCGATTATTGTCTGGTAGGGATAGGCGCGATTATTATGGACGGCGCCGTTCTTGAAGATTATGTGATGCTGGGTGCTGGGGCGCTGGTATCACCGGGCAAAAAACTGGAAAGCGGTTATCTTTATGTGGGTGTGCCTGCCAAACAGGCCAGGCCTTTAAAGGAGTCTGAAAAGGAATTTCTGGAGTATTCTTCCAGGCAGTATATCCAATTGAAAAATGAGTATTTAAAAATGGCTGCTCAGTAGTTAAAAATTGCATATAGATTACTCAGGCGTGTACCGCATTCTTTAGACCTTCCAGGCTTTTAAAACCTGGAAGGTCTTGACCGGAGCCATTGCGCCTAGCCTGTAACTCTTAATATGCAAGCCGGGTAGGGGGCGCATCGCGCGCCCTACTAGTACTCAGTCAGCATTGATATGTCGTGTAAAAATCGTTTAATCCAAAGTAATCCGCTCATTCTTCGACAAGCTCAGGACGAACGAATTTACTTTTACCCGTCAAGATAGAATTGACTGAGTACTAGGCTTTAACCTTTAGCTGCCGCTCTGAATTCAGCAGTTCGATAACAGGCCGAGTTTTAGGCCGGACGCCGCGCCAGATAAAAAAAGCTTCCGCCGCCTGCTCGACCAGCATACCCAGTCCATCCAGACTTTTTGCCGCACCATTTTCCAATCCCCAACGCACAAAAGCGGTCGGCTCGTTGCCGTAGGCGAGGTCGTAACACACACCATCCTTTGCCAGTAGACCCGTCGGCAAAGGCGGTAACTGGCCGCTCAAACTGGCTGAGGTCGCGTTTAAAATCAAATCAAACTGCCGGTTGGTTAATTCATCAAAGCCGCCGCCGGTTATAGGGCCTTTATCGAGAAACTCGGCAGCCAAATTAACGGCTTTATCGACAGTGCGATTGGCAATAACCAAGCTTTGCGGGGATTGCTCAAGAATCGGCGCGATGATGCCCCGGCTGGCACCGCCTGCGCCCAGTATCAAAATTCGGATACCCGATAAAATAAGGCCATAATTGTTCATCAAGTCGGTCACCAAGCCTATGCCGTCTGTGTTGTCGCCCAGTAGAGAGCCGTCCGGCTGCAGCGCTAGCGTGTTGACTGCCTTGCTCAGCTGGGCGCGTTCGGTTTTACGGTCGGCATAGTTCCAGGCGAGCTCTTTCAGCGGCACGGTGCAATTTAAGCCTTTGCCGCCTTGGGCAAAAAACGCCGCAACGGCCGTCCTGAATTGTTCGGCGGGCACTTCCAGTGGGCTGTACTCCAGCGACTGTCCGGTTTGTTCGGCAAAAAGGCGATGAATTCGTGGCGATTTGCTGTGTTGGATAGGATGGCCAAACACGGCGTAGCGGTCTATTAAGGTCATGATTGTGTTTTTTTTCACAGCAGTTATAAAAATGGAACTCGGCAATTGCTCCTGCATTGGCTAGAGCCGCCTACTTTTGGTGCTCTATCTCCTGCGTCCATGCAGTCGATGGATGGCACAGATTAGACGGATTTAAACGGATTTTCTTTTTTATCTGTGTTTATCAGTAAAATCCGTGCCATCCGTGGCAAGCGTTCTATTCTTCCCGTTTTTGAATAAAATATTAATGCTTACTCTTGCAGCCACTGCGCTACAGATTTGGCGTAATAGGTCAAAATTGCATCGCTACCGGCACGCTTGAAGGCCAGCAGGGATTCCAGAACGACTTGTTTTTCATCCAGCCAGCCGTTCATGGACGCCGCTTTGATCATCGCGTACTCGCCGCTGACCTGGTAGGCAAACGTCGGCACGCCGTATTGGTCTTTTACCCGGCGGATAATGTCCAGATAGGGCATTCCGGGCTTGACCATGACTATGTCCGCGCCTTCCTGTAAATCCAACTGGATTTCGCGTAGGGCCTCATCGGAATTGGCCGGATCCATTTGATAGCTGTATTTGTTGCCCTTGCCTAAGGTTCCGGCGGAACCCACGGCATCCCTGAACGGGCCGTAAAAGCTGGACGCATATTTGGCAGAATAAGCCAAAATCAGCGTGTTGATGTGGTTTTGCGCTTCCAGCGCCTGTCTGATTGCGCCGATGCGGCCGTCCATCATATCCGATGGTGCGACAATGTCAGCTCCGGCTTCGGCATGAGACAGTGCCTGCCGGGTCAATATGGCGATAGTTTCATCATTCATCACGTAGCCGTCCGTATTAACCAGCCCATCCTGTCCGTGTGTGGTAAAGGGATCCAGCGCGACATCGGTAATAATGCCCAATTCGGGAACGGCTTTTTTTAACGCCCTTACGCTACGCTGAATCAAGCCGTCAGGGTTATAGGCTTCGGTTGCCTGTGCCGATTTTTTATCTGCGGAAGTCACCGGAAACAGCGCAATCGCAGGGATGCCCAAATTATAGAGCTGCTGCGCTTCTTCAAGCAATAAATCCAGGGACAGTCTTTCCACTCCCGGCATGGATGAGATGGCTTGCCGTTGGTTCGAGCCTTCGGTGACAAACATCGGGTATATCAGATCATCGACAGATAGGCGGTTTTCACGCATTAAGCGACGGGAAAAATCGTTGTAACGCATTCTTCTCATGCGTGTTTGCGGAAAATTGATGGTATTATAGGTCATCTTATCCTGGGTTCTAAGGGGTTTGAAAATCTCAAAATCTCTATAATACAGAGGATTTATTGTATCAGGGAACACTACTCTGATATTTGACAGTGAACACATTCGCCAGTTTTATTTTAGAGGGTTTTATGAAAGCTAAGCAAGTTACAATATTCGGTTTATTGGCGGTGTTACTTGGTTTAATGTCTGTTGCGAAGGTCAGTGCGGCTGATTTGTTGCTCCCACAACAAGCCATACAAGTCGCTATGGCAAAAATACAAGTTAAACTTCAAGATAAATCGTTTACCAAAGATTTTGCCAAGATTACCCAATTCGTCAACGTAGTTATTTATCCGCATACCGATTTTGACCGGGTTTCGGCATTAGTCTTGGGAAAGCTCTGGAAAACGGCGACTAATGATGAACGCGAGCGTTTTAAGCATGAATTCCAAACGCTGCTGGTAAGGACCTATTCCCGCGCTTTTGTCGAATTTAATGATTGGTCGGTTCGTTTCTTGCCGCTTGAAATGGAAGACGGCGCGACCAAAGTCATCGTGAAAACCGAAGTATTACAGCCCGGCATACAGCCTATCGGCGTTAATTACCGGATGCTGCTGAGTGGTGGCGAATGGAAAGCCTACGATATTATGATTGAAGGCGTGAGTCTGGTGACCAACTACCGCTCCACCTTTGCCGATGAAGTTCAAAGTAAAGGTTCGTTAAGCGCGGTTATTGAAGGACTGGTTAAACGCAATGCCGAAGCATTAGCGGCAAAACCGGCAGCGAATTCCTGAAGTATTACACGAAGTCCACCCCGTTATACCCACAAGGGCGGCAGGATAACCGCCCTTACTCATCTCCCTCTGATGTTTAATCCATGAATTTCCCGAAAGACTCCATTTATGCCAGTCCCGTTGGCGAAGTCGGCGCTTTTAAATTTGACGAGACAGTAGCCAGCGTTTTCCCGGACATGATTCAGCGCTCTGTTCCCGGTTATAGCGCCATTATTTCCGCGATAGGCCTTTTGGCCGGGCGTTTTGCCCGTGAACATAGCGTCTGTTACGACCTGGGCTGCTCTTTAGGTGCCGCGACCTTGTCTATGCGTCATCAGATTGAAGTCGAAAACTGCTGCATCATTGCCGTTGATAATTCCCAGGCGATGGTGACGCGCTTTCAGGAAGTGTTACAAAAAGATCAGGCGCAGCTTGCAGTCGATGTGCAGTGCAGAGATATTCGCGAGATCGACATTGAAAATGCCTCGGTGGTGGTTTTAAACTTTACTCTGCAATTTATTCCGCTTGAAGACCGGTTCGCGCTATTGCAAAAAATCTATCAGGGACTGTTGCCCGGCGGCATTTTAATCTTGTCGGAAAAACTCAAATTCGATGACGACCGGCAGCAGGACTTGCAAACTCAAATGCACCATGCCTTTAAAAAAGCGCAAGGTTATAGCGACCTGGAAGTCAGCCAAAAGCGCACTGCGCTGGAAAATGTCTTGATTCCCGAGACCTTTGTTCAACATCAAAACCGCCTGCTTCAAGTCGGTTTCAGCAGCGCCGAAGTCTGGTTCCAATACTTTAATTTTGCTTCGATGATTGCGTTGAAATGAGGCTATATGGGTTATAACCTGCAGCAACTGTAGGCTTCCAGCGCGTTATGACCCCATCCGGCTTTGGGATATTCACATGTTGGCAAAGAAAACGTGTGC
>JBCKWO010000055.1:0-13361 GCA_038922535.1 Methylobacter sp.
GAAGACGTGCAGTATTTCGTGCAGGCAACGAATAAATTCTCAAATGCAACGACATTTCTTTCGTCGGTAGTTGATTTGAGTCTAGATGAAAATTCATTATTCAAAGCGATAAAAAAAGGATTCGCATATGAGATTCGACGAGCCAAGGAGAAAGACAGTGTGGCAGTGTCAGTTTTTGATGCACCAAGGGAAGAGGACATTGAGAAATTTGCCATATTTTATGATCTATTTGCCTGTTCGAAAGGATTGACAATTTCAAATAGACAAAAACTTATGGCGCTTGCCGAAAAGTCCGCCCTAGTTTTATCCGTTTCAAGTATGGGAGGCGAGAATAACTCATGGCTTTCTGCGCATGCATATATTTGCGACGGAAAACGAGCAAGATTGCTGCATTCCGGCAGCAACGTTCACCTCATGATGAAAAATGATCGCCAGCTGGTTGGTCGTGCAAACAAATATATGCATTGGTATATGATGATGCAATTCAAGAGTAGGCAATTTATTGAATACGATTTCGGGGGTATTAGTAAACTATCTGAGTTAAAGCTTATTGATGAGTTCAAAGAGGCGTTCGGGGGGCGCGAGGTGTTGGAGTTCAATCTTGTGAGGGGCGTTTCAGCCAAAGGGAAGGTTGCGGTTTTGATCCTTAGTGCTATGAATAAATTGAAAACGGAATACCGAAATATGAATTTCTTAATAAAGATTGTTAGACTCGCTCGCAATGTTATAAATGACATGCGGTATGGAGGTTTTTTGGGTGGAGTGAAGAAAACCCCATTTGCAGAGGTTGATGCCTATGATACGGCGAACACAGATTATGAGGTGCTGGACTATCTGTTTTCTGAAAAGGTGTTAGCACAGAATGTATTTGTAGATGTAGGGTGCGGCAAAGGGAGGGTGATTAATTATTGGCTTAAGCGTTTTCCTAGAAGTAGGATATATGGAATTGAGCTTGATCCGGAAATTGCTACTCAGACTTCTAGACGATTGCGGGATCATGAAAATGTTAAAATATTATGTGGCGATGCAAGGAAATTAGTCCCTTTAGATGGAACATTGTTTTATTTGTTCAATCCATTTAATGAAACAGTACTTAATGGGTTTTTGCGTTCTTTACATCAATTAATCAAGGATTCAACATCTAAATCTGTCGAAGTGATCTATTACAACCCACAGCATATTAAAGTTTTTCTCTCCGATGATGCCTGTGTGGTTAAAGAAATAAAGTTGCCAGGGCGATTTCATAAGGCCTATTTGATTACTGTAAATGTGATGGGTATATGAATCCGCAGTTCGTAATCCGCTTTGATGATATTTCACCCAGAATGGCATGGTCAAAATTTACAGTTTTTGATGAATTATCTAAAGAATTGGATTTGCCATTCTTGGTTGGTGTGATTCCAAATTGTCTTGACTCCAAGCTGACCATTGAAGCTGAACGTGTAGATTTTTGGGATGTTGTTCGACATTGGTCTAGGCGCGGTTGGACAATTGCTCAGCATGGCTACACTCATCAATATGTTACAAAGAATCCTGGTATTCTGAAGATTTCAAATAATTCAGAGTTGGCTGGCCTGACTTATATGGAGCAGCTTGCCAAAATAGATGCTGGAAAAGCCATTCTGGTTCAACAAGGAGTATGGCGGCCGGTCTTTATGGCTCCATCACACTCATTCGATGAAGTCACAGTGAAGGTATTGAGCGAGTTGGAGTTTTGCTATCTGACGGATGGGTACGGTGTGTACCCCTATAGAGTTGGTTCTTTGACAGCCTTGCCTCAACTGTTTAGTGGGGCCAAGAATTTTGGTTTCGGCATATACACGATTTGCTTGCATGTGAACACGATGACACCAGTTCAGATGTCGAGCATGATACGATTTATAAGGGAGAATAGGGCGAAAATTATTTCATTTGAGCAGGCTGTCTCGGCATCCAGCATATTTCCTGGCGTTGCTTTGGCGGTCAGGTTGGCTACTTCAGTTGCAATTCCGATAATTCGCAACTTGATCAAGAGACGTAGGGCTTAAGTATGTGTGGTTTGGTCGGCTTCTTTGGTGCATATGCTTCGCTGGGTGAGGAAGATCAGTTGACTTTGCTACAACGCATGGCGGACACGATTGCTTATCGTGGCCCTGATGATGCGGGGTATTGGTGTGATGCTAATCAGCGCATTGGTTTAGGCCATCGGCGCTTGTCGATTGTCGATTTGTCTCCTGCCGGGCATCAACCGATGCAATCGGCCAGTGGCCGATACATGATTGCATTTAACGGCGAGATTTATAACCATCTGTTGTTGCGCCAAGCGCTGGAGGTTACTGGGCAGGCGCAAAGTTGGCGTGGTCATTCCGATACCGAAACGCTGCTGGCAGGCTTTGATGCTTGGGGCATCCAAGGCACGGTAGAGCGAGCTATCGGCATGTTTGCTTTTGCGGTGTGGGACAGACAAACCAGCACGCTGACTCTTGGGCGGGATCGTCTTGGTGAAAAGCCACTGTATTACGGTTGGCAGGGGCGGGGTAATGATGCGGTGTTTTTGTTTGGCTCTGAACTAAAGGCGCTGAAGGCGCATCCTGCCTTTGAAGGAAAGATTGATCGTGGTGCGCTAAGTCTATATATGCGGCACAACTATATTCCAGCGCCGTACTCCATTTACGAGGGGATTGCCAAACTGCCCCCCGGCTGCCTACTGACAGTGTCGTTGCAGCAGCGCGAGCCGAAGGTGTGGGCGTATTGGTCGGGCGCGCAAGTGGCTGAATCTGGCGTGGCCAATGCCTTTGTCGGCAGCGCTGACCAGGCGGTGGATGCGTTGGAGGTGCTACTTAAGGATGCGGTGCGCCAGCAGATGATGGCTGATGTGCCGCTGGGGGCGTTTTTGTCGGGCGGGGTAGATTCTTCTACGATTGTGGCGCTGATGCAGGCGCAGTCATCGCGACCCGTGAAAACGTTCACCATTGGGTTTAACGAAGAGGGTTACAACGAGGCAGTGCATGCCAAGGCGGTGGCTAGGCACTTGGGCACCGAGCATACCGAGCTGTATGTCACGGCTGAGCAGGCGCGTGCCGTGATTCCGCTTTTGCCCACTTTGTACGACGAGCCTTTTTCAGATTCTTCGCAGATTCCAACTTTTCTGGTGTCGCAACTGGCTAAGCAGCATGTCACGGTGTCGCTGTCTGGTGATGCGGGGGATGAGTTGTTTTGCGGGTACCAGCGCTACACGCAAGCGTCTAGTCTCTGGAAGAATATTTCGCGCATACCACGCCCGCTCAGAAAATTGGCAGCGGCTGGTATCACGTCGCTGTCTCCTCAAGCTTGGAATCATTTAGCGAAGCCTGTGCAGGCAATACTGTCGAGAACCCATCGTCCTTTTAATCTTGGCGACAAGCTTCATAAAGGGGTCAAGTTGTTGTCAAGTAACTCAGTTACTGAGCTCTATCGTGGGTTAGTGTCGCACTGGGATGATCCCGCATCTGTGGTGATTGGCGGGCTTGAGCCAGCAACATTATTGACCGGTGATGCACCAGATTTGCCAGGGCTTGATCAGATTCAGCGCATGATGGCGCTGGATATGCTGACCTATCTTCCTGATGATATTTTGACTAAGGTGGACCGGGCGGCGATGGGCGTTTCACTGGAGACGCGGGTGCCGTTTCTGGATCATCGGGTGGTGGAGTTTGCGTGGAGCCTGCCGCAATCCATGAAGCTGCGCGACGGGCAAACCAAGTGGGCACTGCGGCAGGTGTTGTATCGGCATGTGCCCAAAGCGCTGATCGAGCGGCCCAAAATGGGCTTTGGTGTGCCAATAGACAGCTGGCTGCGCGGGCCGCTGCGCGAGTGGGCCGAGGACCTGTTGAGCGAAACACGCCTCAGGCGCGAAGGCTTTTTTAACCCCGCGCCCATTCGCCAGAAGTGGGCCGAGCATTTGAGCGGGCAGCGTAACTGGCAATATCACCTGTGGGATGTGCTGATGTTTCAGGCGTGGCTGGAGGCGAATCGCGCATGAGCCGGACACTTCTATTTGTGGTCAATGTCGACTGGTTTTTCTTGTCGCACCGCCTGCCAATCGCGCTGGAAGCCATGCGACAGGGTTACCAGGTGCACATTGCCACGGGTCTGACTGACAAGCTCGATGAGCTGGAGTGCCATGGCTTGGTGGTACACCCATTGGCGCTGGATCGCAGCAGTGCGGGTTTGGTCAATGCGTGGCGCACCATGGTGCAGCTATGGCAGATATTCAGGGCCGTGCGTCCTGATGTGGTGCACCTGGTCACCATCAAGCCGGTGTTGTTGGGCGGGCTGGTGGCGCGGCTGGCCGGGGTGCCGGCGGTGGTGGCCGCTGTGTCAGGCCTTGGGTTTGTGTTTATGGCGCGTGGCGCTAAAGCTGCAGTGCGCCGTTGGCTGGTGGGGGCGCTGTATCGCGTGGCATTGGGCCACGGCAACGTGAAAGTGATTTTCCAGAACGCTGACGACCTGCGCAGTCTGGCCAAGGTGGCGCACTTGCCTGCTGGCAAGGTGGCGATGATCCGGGGTTCAGGCGTGGATTTGGCGCGCTATGCCCATGTGCCCCTGTCGTTTGGTGTGCCTGTGGTGCTGCTGGCCGCGCGCTTGCTTGCAGATAAGGGCGTGCTGGAGTTTGTGCAGGCTGCTCGCCTGTTGAGGCAGCGCGGCTGCAATCCCCGGTTCGTCTTGGTGGGTACGGTAGATAGGGCTAACCCGAGCAGCTGCACAGACGCTGAAGTCTCGGCCTGGGTGCATGACGGAGTGGTGGAGTGGTGGGGGCATCGCGCAGATATGCCGCAAGTGTTGGCGGCTGCGCATTTGGTGGTGTTGCCTTCATACCGCGAGGGGCTGCCCAAGGTGTTGATCGAGGCCGCAGCCTGTGGGCGTGCTGTGGTCACCACTGATGTACCCGGTTGCCGCGATGCCATCGATCCTAGTGTCACTGGCGTCTTGGTGCCGGTGCGCAATGCAGTGGCTTTGGCCGATGCCATGGAAACCCTAATCAATGATCCGCTGCGCTGCCAAGTCATGGGTGATGCCGGGCGGGCCTTGGCCGAGAAGGCTTTTGATGTGCGGCAGGTTGTGGCTGCCCATTTACAGATTTACCAGGACTTGATTGGCAAATCATGAAGGTGTTGGTAACGGGCGCGAACGGTTTTGTTGGTCAGGCGGTGTTGTTACGGCTCAATGGCATGAGCGGCGTGACTGCCATGGGCAGTGTGCGCCGTGCGGCAATGCTTGCAGATGCTGGTGCACTGCTTGTGGCGGTGGGCGAGCAGACAGCCCAAACCGACTGGTCTGCGGCCTTGGCTGGTGTGCAGGCCGTGGTTCACACGGCGGCGCGCGTGCATGTCATGCAAGAGGCTGCCTCCGATCCTCTGGCCGAATTTCGCCGGGTTAATGTGCAAGGCACCTTGAACCTCGCCCGACAGGCCGCTTACGCAGGTGTTCTCCGCTTTGTGTTTGTCAGCTCTATCAAAGTCAATGGCGAGTCAACGCAGCCAGGGGCAGCGTTTAAGGCAGACGATGCGCCTGCGCCACTGGATGCTTACGGTATTTCCAAGATGGAGGCCGAGCAGGGTCTGCGCGAGATTGCCCTGCAAACCGGCATGGAAGTGGTCATCATCCGGCCTCCCTTGGTTTACGGTCCCGGTGTCAAGGCCAACTTTTCCGTCATGATGCGCTGGCTAAAACGCGGCGTGCCCTTGCCGCTGGGCGCCATTCATAACCAGCGCAGTCTGGTGGCACTCGACAATCTGGTCGATTTGATCGTGACCTGCCTCACGCACCCCGCCGCAGCCAATCAGACCTTTTTGGTCTCCGATGGCGAAGATGTTTCCACTACCGAGCTGCTGCGCCGCATGGGACAAGCCCTTGGACGTCCGGCGCGTTTGATTCCAGTGCCGGTTAGCTGGCTCAAACTGGCGGCGGCCGGGGTGGGCAAGCCCGATGTGGCGCAGCGCCTGTGCGGGTCTTTGCAAGTTGATATCGAAAAAACCCGGCGCTTGCTGGGCTGGACGCCGCCGGTTTCGCTGGATGAGGGATTGAGGCGGGCGGCGGGTAATACTGGATTGCCGCGCTGCGCTCGCAATGACGAAAGGTTATTTTGAAACGGCTATTTGATCTTTTGTTGGCCTTGGCGGCAGCTGTGGTTTTGGCCATCCCAGTGTTGCTGGTGGCAGTGGCCGTGCGGCTGACCTCTGCCGGGCCGGCCCTGTATTGGTCAGACCGCGTGGGGCGGCACAACATTATTTTTAAAATGCCAAAGTTCCGCAGCATGCGGGTGGGTACGCCGGCTGTGGCTACGCACTTGCTGGCCGACCCGAAGGCGCACCTCACCCCCATTGGCAGCTTTCTGCGCAAGAGCAGTCTGGATGAGCTGCCTCAGCTTTGGAGCATTCTGGTGGGCGACATGAGTTTTGTCGGGCCGCGCCCGGCGCTGTTCAACCAGCATGACCTGGTCGAACTCCGTACCAGTCAAGGTGTTGATGAACTGGTGCCGGGGCTGACCGGCTGGGCGCAGATTAACGGGCGCGACGAGCTGCCCATAGCCGACAAGGTCAAGCTGGATGTGGTGTACCTGCAGCGCCAGTCGTTGTGGTTTGACATGCGCATTTTGTGGCTGACGTTTGTCAAGGTGCTGCGCCGCGATGGGGTGTCGCATTGAACATCTACCTCCATAAGATTCTGCCGGTTTTGGCGTTGCCCACCGGGTTGATATTGCTGCTGTTGCTCGCTGGCTTGCTGTTGCGACGCAGAGGGTTGATCTGGACTGCGCTGGTTTTGTTTTGGGTCTGTAGCACGCCGCTGCTGAGTGACTTGTCTGCACGGGCGCTTGAAAACGGAGCCGAGCGGGTAGAGGCCACCAGCATGCCCACTGCGGACGCCATTGTGGTGCTGAGCGAAGGCCGTGAGGTGGCGCCCGGGGTAGCGGCGATGAGTGAATGGACCGATGGCGATCGATTCTGGGGTGGCATCGCGCTTTTCAAAGCAGGCAAGGCCCCATTGCTAGTCTTCACCGGGGGCTGGTCACCTGGGCAGCCCAACGCAAAGCCTGAGGGCGAGGTGTTGATCGGTTATGCCAAGGCCTTGGGTGTGCCCTCCAAAGCGCTGCGAACAACCGGGTTGGTGGTGAATACAGCGGAAGAGGCGCAGGCAGTGACGACGCTACTGGGTCGCCAAGTTATAGATGGCAATGGGTTGGCGCAGAGCACCAAAGTGCTGCTAGTCACCTCGGCCTACCACATGCCCCGCGCACAACGCTTGTTCGAACGCGCTGGACTGACAGTGATTGCCTACCCTGTTGATTTTCAGGTACAGGCTTCGCGTCATTTGAGCGTGATGGATTTTGTACCGAGCGCGCGAGCCTTCAAAGCCACCGAAATGGCTTGGCGAGAAACCATTGGGCGGGTGTATTACGAATTTAAGGGCTTTTGAAGAGTTGAAATAAGAGTTGAAATAACGCTTGGTGTGTAACGTATTGCGTTATACAATCAAACCCATGATCCGCACATTCAAAGACAAGCCCACCGCCGCGCTGTTTGCGGGCAACGTGGTGCGCAGCTTGCCTGTTGAAATACAACAGGTGGCCCTGCGCAAGCTCAAGATGATTGATGTAGCCACCAGCGTGATGGACTTGCGCGTTCCGCGAGGCAACCAGCTCGAAGCTCTTAAGGGCAACCGCAAGGGGCAGTACAGCATTCTCATCAATGACCAGTGGCGTGTGTGCTTCCGATTCACGGACGGTCACGCCGCCGATGTGCAGATTGCAGATTGCCGATTACCACTGAAGGAGAGACACCATGACCATTGACCGAAACACCATCGACACGCTGGATTTCAGCGACGTAGCCACAGGTCAGCGCCTGCGCCCGGTTCACCCTGGCGAAGTGCTGCGTGAAGAGTTTTTGACCCCCTTTGGGCTTACCGCCAACGCGCTGGCGATTCGCCTGCAGGTGCCCGCGCCGCGCATTCACGACATTGTGCGCGCGCGCCGCGCTGTCACGGTTGACACCGCTTTGCGCCTGAGCAAGTTCTTTGGTACCAGTGCAGAGTTCTGGATGGGCCTGCAAACCGACTTTGACATGACTGTGGCGCGCAACTCCATGCGCGAGGCTCTGGAACGCATTGGCCGCTTTGAGGCAGCGGTGGCTTAGATTAATTGGGATTCAATTAATTCCGGAAGATGGGGTGCGGGTTGCCTCGTGCGACGATCTCTATTCGCATTTTGTGGCTGACCTTTGCCAAGGTGCTGCGCCGGGACGGGGTGTCGCATTGAACCATCAACTGGATTCCCGCGCAGGCGGGAATCCAGGGGCCCGGAAGGCACTGGATCCCCGGGACGAGCCCGAGGATGACGATGGGGGGCCAGGCTGGACGCCGCCGAGTTGTCGACCAAGATCTACTTGGAGACGGAAGCCGATGTGGATGCTTTCTTATGTCCCGATCGGGAACGTTTTAATGTCAAAAGCCTGAATCCATTAATAATTTACCGATCAGGATATTTTTCTTGCAAACATCTGCTTAACAGCTCATAATTTCCCGAACAGGAAATAACTATGACCACCCTCATCACCACTCCCGCATCGCTTGGCACGGCCGTGCAAGCGGCCCGAAAGCAACTGGGCTTGACACAGCCGCAGTTGGCTCTGGCCGCTGGCGTAGGTGTGCGCTTTGTTGTCGAGCTGGAGGCTGGCAAGCCCACTGTGCGGCTGGAAAAGGTGCTGAACGTGTTGCACGCCCTGGGTGGTGAAGTGGTCGTGAATGGCCTCTGACATGCCCAAGCAACTCACCGTCTGGTTGTTCGGCCAGCAGGTCGGCACATTGGCCCAAGTTGATGGCCGCCTGGATTTTGGCTACGCACCTGAGTGGCTGAGTAACCCCAACGCCGTACCCTTGTCGCAGTCGCTACCGCTGCAAGCAGAGCCTTTTGACGACCGAGCCAGCCGGCCATTCTTTGCCGGCCTGTTACCCGAAGGGGACAAACGCAAGCTGGTAGCCCAGGCCCTGCACGTTTCCCGCCAAAACGACTTCGCCCTGCTTGACGGCATCGGTGGCGAATGTGCTGGTGCCGTGACCCTGCTCGAACCCGGCCAAACGCCCCAAGCGGGTGTAAGCGCAGACGCCGTTCGCTGGCTGGAAAATGCAGACTTGGTTTGCGTGCTTGACGACATGCCCCGCCGCCCCATGCTCGCCGGAGAGCAAGACATGCGCCTGTCGCTGGCGGGCGCGCAAGACAAATTGCCAGTCGTGGCGCGCTTTGCGTCTGGCGTGGTGCAGATTGGCCTGCCTAGGTTCGGCTCCCCCAGCACCCATATTCTCAAACCTGCCATTCCTGGTATTGAGGGCAGCGTCTTCAATGAAGGTTTTTGCATGGCACTTGCCCGCGCCCTCAAGCTTGACGTTGCCAATGCCGCCATCCATCGTGTTGAAGACGGGCCACAGCAGCGGGAATTCTTGTTGGTGGAGCGCTACGACCGCCAGCATGCGCAGGGCGATTTGGCAGTCGATTCGACAAACCCATCGGTGCGCCTGCACCAGGAAGACTTCTGTCAGGCCTTGGGCTTTCCCCCAGAGACCAAATACCAAAGCGAAGGCGGCCCTGATCTGGCACTAGCCTTTGCCCTGTTGCGCCGTGCCACCCGCCCCAGCGCGCCAAGCACCCTGCGGCTGTTGGACTTTGTCATTTTTAACGCCCTGATGGGCAACCACGACGCGCATTCTAAAAACTTCTCCCTGCTGTACACGCCACGGGGAGCTGTGCTGGCCCTCTTGTATGACGTGCTGTGCACCGCCGTTTACCCGCGCCTCACCGACAAGATGGCCATGAAAATCGGCAGCAAATACAAGTTTTCTGAAGTGCAGGCAAGGCACTGGGTGCAGTTTGCAACCGATGCACAACTGTCCCCGGCGCAGGTTAAAAAACGCATTCTCGACATCGCCAAACGCCTGCCCAATCTGGCGCTATCCACGCAAGCTGCTTTGGAAGCGCAAGGCAATGGCCACCCCGCACTGGGCCAGATTGTCACGCTGATCGACCAGCGCTGCACCCTGACTATACGCCGCCTCACGGCCACCGAAGTGGCGCCATCATCACCCCCAGGTAACCCATGAACGGGCGCGATGAGTTGCCGATTCCTGAAAAGGTGAAGCTGGATGCAGAGGGGTCATTCGCGGCGGCCGCCGCGACGAACTGCCGATCCCTGACAAGGTGAAGCTGGATGCAGAGTACCTGCAGCGCCAGTCGCTGGCGTTTGATAGCCGCATTTTGTGGCTGACCTTGGTCAAGGTGCTGCGTCGCGATGGGGTGTCGCATTGAACCATCAACTGGATCCCCGCATGCGCGAGGATGACGGGTGGTTAAATAATATGAAATATCGGAATAAGCATCCGAATTTTCATGTATAGTCCTACCATGATATCCAGAACAATCCATCTTCAGCAGCTTTCCCGGCAGCTTGCCCATTTCCCTGTGGTGGCTATTCTCGGCCCAAGGCAGGTGGGCAAGACAACGCTTGCCCGAGAATTGGCGGCGGGTTGGGATGGTCCGGTGCGTCACTTTGATTTGGAAGATCCAGACGATCAGGCTCGCCTTACCGACCCCGCTTTTGTTCTGCGACCACTGACGGGGCTGGTGGTGCTGGACGAAATTCAGCTTCGTCCAGATTTGTTTCCTTTGCTGCGGGTGCTGGCAGATCGTCCAGGGACGCCAGCGCGTTTTCTGATTCTGGGAAGCGCTGCGCCCGAATTGCTGAAACATACTGCCGAGAGTCTGGCCGGTAGAGTGGTTTTTCATGAGTTGGATGGCTTGGCATTGGAGGAGTTGGCGCCGGTTGCAACCGGCAGCGATTGGCTGGATGAGCGCTGGCTGCGCGGTGGGTTTCCTCGTGCCTTGCTGGCCGACGATACGGCTGCCAGTCGCGCGTGGCGCGAGGCGTTTATCCGTACTTATCTCGAACGCGATTTGCCGCAACTGGGCATCAATCTTCCCGCACTGACGTTGCGCCGTTTTTGGACGATGCTGGCGCACTACCATGGGCAAACCTGGAACGGCAGCGAATTGGCTCGCGCGCTGGGGGTGAGCGATAAAACGGTGTCGCGCTATCTGGATATTTTAGAAGGCACGTTCATGGCCTTTCGCCTTGTGCCGTGGCACGCTAACTTGGGCAAGCGTGAAGTGAAATCACCCAAGGTGTATGTGGCGGACACCGGCCTGCTGCATAGCCTGTTGGGGATTGGCGGGCAGGATGATTTGTTGGCTCATCCCAAATGCGGCGCTTCGTGGGAAGGTTTTATGCTGCGTGAAATCATTCGTCGAACGGGCGCGCAGCGGGGGGAGGCTTTTTTTTGGGGGGTTCATGCCGGCGCCGAATTGGATCTATTGATTCTAAAAGACGGCAGACGTCTGGGCTTCGAAGTCAAGTTGACGCGGTCGCCGAGTGTGACGGCTTCAATGCGCTCATCGCGCGAGGCACTCGGTTTGGACCACCTGTATGTAGTGTGCCACGGCGAAGGCGAACCTTGGCCGCTGGCTGATGGCATAAGTGCAGTGCCAGCAGCCTGTTTGGCTTCGACGCAATGGCAGCCCATGAAGGCTGGCGGCTTGAATGCCACATGCAAGCTTGAGAATAAGTAGTGAACATCTACCCTGTTGATTTTCAGGTACAGGCTTCGCGTAATTTGAGCGTGATCGATTTTGTGCCGAGCGCGCGAGCATTCAAAGCCACCGAAATGGCTAGTCGAGAAACCATCGGGCGGGTGTATTACGAATTTAAAGGCTTTTGAGGAAATTTGGAAATTAATTGGGGGGCAGATTAAAATTAATCTTGCTTCTCCCAAAATGGGATATAATGGTCGGCATGCGAGTTATTGCAAAAAACACACTTAAAAAGTTTTGGCAAATGCCGCAGTATGCGGATGCCAAAGGCCCACTTGAAAGCTGGCACGATGAGTCAGTCAAGGCCAACTGGGCATCACCCCAAGACGTGAAAAACCAATACGGTAACGCCAGTATTTGCGGCAAAAACCGCGTGGCATTCAACATCGGCGGCAACAAATACCGCCTTGTGGTTGAAATTCAGTACCAAGCCGGCATAGTTTGGGTCAAGTTCATTGGCACACATGCCCAATACAACACCATCGACGTGGAGAGCATTAATGCACATTAAACCCATCCGTAACGACGACGATTTGCGCGCTACCTTCATTCAATTGGAGAGTGTTTTTCAAGCTCAAACCGGCACGCCCGAGGCCGATGAGATGGAAATTCTGGTCGCCATGATTGAGGCCTACGAGAGCAGGCATTACCCCATCAGCCCCGCCGACCCAGTAGAGGCCATCAAATTTCGAATGGAGCAGCAAGGTCTGACCCCGCGTGATCTTGAGCCTTTTATTGGCCCCAGCGGTCGTGTGTCTGAAGTGCTTAACCGCAAACGCGCGCTCAGCCTGCGCATGATTAAGCGTTTGCATGATGGCTTGCACATTCCTTACGAAAGCCTGCTTTCTGCTTCTGTTTAACCAGCACGACCTGATGGCGCTGCGCACCGAGTCAGGCCGCTGGCGATGGGCAAGGTTCAAGGTTCAAGGTTCAAGTTAAATCAAAAACAAAAACAAAAGACAAAAGACAGGTGCGAGGGGCAAGTCTGGGTGGCCTAGTACCGTGTAACACATCAAATGCCGGATAGAGTTGTTTGAGCATAAAACCGACACATGTAAGCGACATATCATGCGTGACGCGATACTGGTCACCTCGGCCTACCACATGCCCCGAGCGCGCGAGCATTCAAAGCCACCGAAATGGCTAGTCGAGAAACCATCGGGCGGGTGTATTACGGATTCAAAAGCTTTTGAAGAGTATTGCGCTGCCAAGATCACACGGTTAAAATGGCAAAGTCTGCCATATACGAAGGTGCCACCATGTCATTAAATATTTCTTTACCCATTGAACTGGAAAACCGGGTGCGCGCGCATGTCGCTTCGGGTATGTTTGGCTCTGCCAGCGAAGTGATCCGTGAGGCGCTGCGCCTGTTTGAGTCCTATCAATCCGTTCAAGGTGCGGCCTTGGCTGCGCTGCAACTGGACATTGCGCAGGGCTTGTCGGAGCACCAGGCTGGCAGGGCGACGCCGCTAGACATTGAAGCGATCAAGGCCAAAGGTCGCACGATTCTTTCCGCCCGCGGTCAAGGCTGATGCCGAAACTGACATTTACCGAGACTGCGCAGGCGGATCTGTTGCAAGCTTGGCTTTATGTCGCTGACGAAAACCTGGCTGCCGCTGATGGGGTGCTGGAGGCGATCGCGCATGACGCAGGGGTTCTGCTTCATCAACCCTTGATGGGTCGCGCCAGACCTGAATTCGGTCGGCTT
>JBCKWO010000056.1:0-12781 GCA_038922535.1 Methylobacter sp.
AAGGAAGGCGATTGTTATCAGGTGAACTTGGCCCAGCGGTTTGTCGCCAGTTGCGAGGGCGATCCGTGGACAGCTTATCAAGCCTTGCGTAAATTAAACGCCGCGCCGTTCAGTTGTTATCTTAATTTTCCCGACGTGCAGATTTTAAGCTCATCCCCGGAGCGTTTTTTAAAGCTGACCGATGGCGTGGTCGAGACCAAGCCCATTAAAGGCACGCGGCCAAGAAAACAGGATTACGCCGAAGATCAGCAACAGTTAAAAGACCTGCAAGCTAGTCACAAAGACCGGGCGGAAAACCTGATGATCGTCGATTTGCTGCGCAATGACATCAGTAAAACCTGCAAGAGCGGTTCGGTCAAAGTGCCGGTGCTATTCGATGTGGAAAGCTATGCCACCGTACATCATCTGGTCAGCACGGTAACCGGCATATTGGCGGAAAACCAGCACGCACTGGATTTGTTAAAAAGCTGCTTTCCGGGCGGTTCGATTACCGGCGCGCCCAAGATTAGGGCCATGGAAATCATCGAAGAGCTGGAACCCAACCGGCGCGGCGTTTATTGCGGCTCTATCGGGTACATCGGTTTTAACGGCAATATGGATACCAATATTGCGATCAGGACGCTGGTGCATTCGGAAAACACCATTCGTTTCTGGGCGGGCGGCGGTATCGTCAATGATTCCGTAGCCGAAGATGAATATCAGGAAAGTTTCGATAAGGCGGCGGCCATGCTCGATTTATTGCAGCGGTTTACGGTAAGGTGAAGCGCAATAAGGACGTAGTCATAATCAAACTGGGCGGCAGCCTGTCCCACTCGGATGCCCTCGTAAACTGCCTGAATACGCTAGAGCTTAACTACCAGGGCAGGGCAGTGGTCATTGTCCCCGGCGGCGGCGCGTTTGCCGATCAGGTCAGACTGGCGCAACAACGCTGGCAATTTGATGATACCACCGCGCACCACATGGCTCTCTTAGCCATGCAGCAAATGGCTTTGATGTTTAAAGGACTCAAACCCGACTTGGCTATCGCCCCTACCGTTGCGGAGATTCAAAAGCAGCTAAATCGGCAAAAAACTGTCATTTGGTCGCCGGATATTGCTGAACTTGATAACGCAGGCATACCGGCAAGCTGGGATATAAGCTCAGACAGCCTGGCGGTATGGTTGGCCAAGACGCTTTCGGCAACCGAACTTATCCTGATCAAGTCAGCCGCTATTGATGCCGATCTTAGTCTGCAACAACTTGCCGAACAACATATCGTCGATAAAGCCTTTTGCGATTTTGTCTTACAATCGGCTTTTAAAACGCGCATTATTAATGCACAAGACTTCGGATTAGAACCCCTGCTTCATTAACCTAAAAATCAGGGTCGGCAAGGATTCCACTGCCCAGTCCTTCTCAACAAGACCATCCTAGCCGTCATGTTCGTATAAAGCAAGGTTGTAAGCAAACTGGATTGGGCTTCACTATAGGCGTCGTTGCTTTCGGTAGAAACATGCAAGAGGCAGCATGGGAACTGATCAAGTATTTATCGCTCGCTATCGGCATTGAACAACAGCCCATTAACCGATAGAATGCACAGCCCTATATTAGTAACCTTTAATGAAATATGCCGGAAATACAAATCTACACGACCAACATTTGCCCCTATTGCATAATGGCTAAACGCCTGCTCGACAAAAAAGGCGTCCGCTACACAGAAATCAATGTGGATGCCGAACCCGGCTTAAGAGAAGAAATGATGCGTAAAACAAACCGAAGGACGGTTCCCCAAATCTATATCGGCAATTATCATGTCGGTGGCTTTGACGAATTACATGCGCTGGATCAACAAAAAAAGCTGGATGATTTATTGACAACAGTTTAAGAATAAAAATAAATTGTCACTATTCAGTGATATTTCAGTCCGTGCCATCGTAGGAGGGACTACCCAAAGTAGGCGCTTTTAGGCGAAGCCCCTCTACGACACTAGGCACAGCTCGACGCTGAATAGTTACAATAAATTTTGAGTAATGGGTGAACACAGCAGGGTCGCCCATTAGGTGATTTCCGGCAAAAAATACACTCAACTGACTGGTCTTTTTGCGCCTTGTAGCTGAACAAAAATCCTGTGTCATTTGGGTATATTTATTCTTGGAAAGCACTTTACTCAGATAGAATCACAATCCTCTTAAAATATCCCTCTTAATATCCTCAAGGTTTTCCAATCCCACTGAAACCCTGACCAATCCGTCTTTAATACCGGCCGCAGCCCTGACTTCCGGCGTTAATCGGCCATGGGTGGTGGTCGCCGGATGGGTGATGGTGGTCTTGACATCGCCCAGATTTGCGGT
This sequence comes from Methylobacter sp., assembly GCA_038922535.1. Classification (GTDB taxonomy): domain Bacteria; phylum Pseudomonadota; class Gammaproteobacteria; order Methylococcales; family Methylomonadaceae; genus Methylobacter_A. The sequence continues at coordinate 2,331 of JBCKWO010000056.1, forward strand.
AATCGACAGCATTTCGGTCGCGTCAATCAACTTCCAAGCGTGATCCTTGCCGCCGGTTAATTCAAAACTAACAACGCCGCCGAAATGACTTTGCTGGCGTTTGGCCAATTCATATTGAGCATGCGATGGCAATCCGGGATAATGTACCTTGGCGACACCGGGCTGTTGTTCCAGCCACTTAGCCAGTTCAAAGGCGCTGTCGCAATGCGCTTTCATCCTCAGCGCCAGCGTTTCCAATCCGGACAAGAACACCCAAGCATTGAAAGGACTCATGGTCGCGCCACCGGTGCGAAGATAGGGATAGATATACTTTTCTATGATTTCGTCGCTGGCAACGACAGCACCACCGACACAACGTCCCTGCCCATCTATGTATTTAGTTGCCGAATGGACGACAATATCTGCGCCTAATTCCAAAGGCTTTTGCAATACGGGAGTACAAAAACAATTATCAACGATCAGCAAGCAATTATGTTTATGGGCAATATCTGCCAGAACCGAAATATCGGCAATTTCAATCAACGGGTTGGACGGGGTTTCCAAAAACAAAAACCGGGTGTTCGGCTTGATCGCCGCTTCCCAGGCTGCGGCATCGATCAAATTGACAAAATCGGTCTCAACCCCAAATTTACCGAAATAATTCTGGAACATCAGCACGGTGTTGCCAAACACGCCGCGCGAACATACGACATGGTCACCGGCTTTAAGCAAGCCCATGCCGACCGCCATAATGGCCGCCATCCCGGATGAAAACGCCAGACAGCGCTCGCCTTTCTCCATTAACGCCAACCGTTCCTGAAAAGCGCTAACCGTTGGATTGGTAAAACGGGAATAGATGTTGCCCGGCTTCTGCCCGGTAAACCGCAAAGCGGCCTCTTCGGCACTGTTGAACACATAACTGGAGGTGGCAAAAATAGGGATGCTGTGCTCATCTTCATGAGTACGTCGATGTCCGGCTCTAATCGCCTGGGTTTCTAAGGTGTAGTTATTCCAGTTAATTTCTGTCATTTATCAATTAATCGTATCTATTTATTAAAAAGAATTTGGAATCCGGCGAAAGACAAAAGGCGAAGGGCGAAAAAACCAGTCCTCACAACCCTTTAGCCTTTAGTCTTGCTCTCCTCAATCTCCATTCTGCATTCCGATGATGAAATTTTCCGAGTTTCTTGTCGCTTGTACGCCGTCATTGCGCAAAGCCTCGGTGCGCTCCAGATACGCATCGTCAATATCACCGGTGATGTATTCTTTACTAAAGCATGAGGTGTCGAAGTGCTTAATAGCCTGATTGCCTTTACGAACCGCATCAATCAGGTCACCCAACTCCTGGTAAATCACCCGGTCTGCGCCGATTGCCTTGCAGACCTCATCTTCGGTACGATTATGGGCGATCAATTCATGCGCGGCCGGCATATCAATGCCGTAAACATTGGGGTAGCGCACCGGCGGCGCTGCGGAAGCAAAGTACACTTTTTTGGCGCCGGCATCCCTGGCCATCTGGATAATCTGCTCGGATGTCGTGCCTCTGACAATTGAATCGTCAACCAGCAACACATTCTTGCCTTCAAACTCAAGACTGATGGCGTTCAACTTTTGCCTGACCGATTTCTCCCGCATCTTTTGACCCGGCATGATAAACGTCCGGCCGATATAGCGATTTTTAATAAAGCCTTCACGGTACTTTACGCCGAGGATGTTCGCCATCTGCAAGGCCGCTGTCCTGCTGGTGTCTGGAATCGGAATGACCACGTCAATATCATGCTCGGGCCAGTCCCGCTGCACTTTTTTGGCTAACTTCTCGCCCATCCTCAGTCGCGCCTTATAAACCGAAATACCATCGATGATTGAATCCGGTCTGGCAAAATAAACATATTCAAAAATGCACGGACAATGATCTGTCTTATCGGCGCACTGTTGGGTATGCAGTACGCCGGATTCTTCAATAAACACAGCTTCTCCGGGCCCTATATCCCTAATCAACTCAAAGCCCAGCATATCCAGGGCGACACTTTCGGATGCAATCATGAATTCCGAGCCTTGTTCGGTTTTTCTTTCGCCAAACACGATAGGCCGGATGCCGTGTGGATCTCTGAAACCTAAAATCCCGAAACCTGCAATCATAACTACCACCGCATAGGCTCCGCGACAACGGCGATGTACACCGGAAACCGCTTGAAAAACATCGTCCACGCTTAAATGCAATTTACCTAAACTCTGCAATTCATGAGCGAAAACATTCAATAAAACTTCGGAGTCGGAATCGGTGTTGATATGCCGTTGGTCTTCTACGAACAGGGCTTTTTTCAGCTCTTCGGTATTGGTCAAATTACCGTTATGCGCAAGCGTCAAGCCAAAAGGGGAATTGACGTAGAAAGGCTGGGCTTCCGCCGAACTGGTGCAACCCGCCGTTGGATAACGGACATGGGCAATGCCCATATTGCCTTTCAATTTCAACATTTGGGCATTGGTGAAAACATCACGGGTCAAGCCGTTTTCCTTACGCAAATGCAGTCGACCGGCCTCGCAAGTCACAATCCCGGCGGCGTCCTGCCCCCTATGTTGCAGCACTGTCAGAGCATCATACAACTCCTGATTAACGGCTTGATGTGAAACGATAGCGGCAATACCACACATTATTTTTTAACCTGTATTGTTTTGTAGAGATTAGCGAAAGAAACTAGCGATAATTGATGTATGCCGCCATACCTGACGAAACATGATTCCACAACCCTACGGCGAGCGACTGAAAAGGTGGAATCAATGTCGATTCTGTCCACCAGGAATCCTTGGGCAAGGGCGTCAACCCTGCCAACATGACAACGACAGTAACTATACACATGCCGCGAACAACACCGAAAACCATCCCGCCCAAACGATCCATAAAGGTTAATCCGGTATTTTTAGTCAATACACTCAACAGAAAACCGATTAAACCGCCAAGGCTCAACGTGATTGCAAATAAAGCCAAAAACGACGCAGCCATTCTGGCTGGCGGGTGGCTGATCGTCGATACCAAAAAACCGGAAAACTCGCTGGTAAATCTGAGGCTCACCCAGCTTGCCAGCATCCAGAACACCAATGAAAAAACTTCCTTGAGTAATCCGCGTAACAGTCCGGTTACCAAGAAAACAAAAACAAGCCCGATAAGCGTGTAATCTATCCAAATCATGTTTTTATTCCTCGTATTACTCGGACATTAAAATGCCCTTTATATTCTTTTTATCCAGTCTTGCCTTCATTTCCGCCGCCTTTTTTCCGTCAAGCTCTGGGCCTACCCGGAGTCGATATGCAGTTCCTTTATCTGTTTCAATGGTATCCAGAGAAGCGGGCAGACCTTGTTCACGCAAGCTATCCCAAAAAGACATTGCATTTTCTTTTTTACTAAAACTACCGAGTTGAATATACCATCGCACCAATTTGGGGCTCGCTTTCGGTGCAACTTCCGGTTTTGTTGCTTCCGCAACAGCGGCGGCAAGATTCTTTGCAGTGCTAGGCTGTTTGACGGCCGTTGTTGGTCGCGCTTCAGCTAAAGTACCTGCTTTGGCGGCAGTCACTGGTTTTACCGGTTCTACGACTTTCTTAACCTTTACAGTTTCTTTAAACGCCGTTTCTGAGCGAGTGTCCCTGGGGGAAGCCATGATTTTGTCAGCCTCTCCTATCGGACGTAGGCTAGGAGCGTGAGCTTCCGCCGGCAAAGACTGTGCTGCTGAAACTTGTTTTTGACGCAACTTGACTGCTTCAATCGCTTTATCTGGATGGGTATAGCCTTCGGATTCGGCATACAAGGACTCCCCAGAACGCCCTTGTTTCAACTGGTCAGCTTCGGACTCTTCAGCCACCTCTTCTGCTGCACCGGTACTTTCAAGAGTATCGTCCGCAGTTTCGGTAGATAAAGGCTCTTGATCCGGCAAATTTAAGACCTGGTCGGCATTGACAGGTAATTTATCAGCTGTATCACCTGAATTAACCGAAGCAGGAATGCTCAGTTCGCTCACTAACTGACTGCTATTATCGACAGGATCATCGAATAGCATAGGGATAAAAATAGCGCATAAGGCCGTCACGACGACGGCACCAATCAAACGTTGTTTTAATTCATGATCCATTTCATCAACTCACTTAAGCTCAAAATCAACCAAACACTCAGATACCAAAAAGAAAGACCCGAAAATCAGCAACAAATCACCTTCACATGACTGTTTTTTTGCAGCGGCAAAGGCTTCAGTAAAGTCGGCAAAACCAAAATAAACATTGGACACTGAACTTTGTGAGAAAATCTCACGCATAACGGGTTCCGTAGCCGCTCTAGGATTCGCCAAAGGTGCAAAAAACCAGTCGTAAACCACAAGGTTCATAATTTCAAGGACACCGGCGATATCCTTGTCTTTCATCATTGAAAAGATAGCATGGATGCGTCTACCGGGGAAAACAGCAGTCACGTAATCAGCCAATGTTCTAACTGCTTGCGGATTATGCCCTACATCCAGCAGCACTGGAATTTCACCCTCAATCAGTTGAAACCGACCCGCTAAATGGGCATGTTCCAGTCCCTGTTTAATGGCTGCTTCGGTTACCGGTAAAATCCCGGACATCTTGATCGCCGCCAAAATAACCGCCGAAGCATTGCGATACTGATGCTCCCCTTTTAATCCCGGCGCTGGTAATTGTAACAGTTGCCGGTCGGCAGAAAACCAATCCCATCCTTCTGACTGCTTTTTATAACCGAAGTCCTTGCCGATACAATATAGCCGGGTATGCTGATCAATAGCGCTTTGTATCAAGGATTCAGGCGGTTCAGGATCACCTGTGACAGCGGGAATTGCCGCACGGAAAATACCCGCCTTTTCCCGACCTATGGCTTCTCGTGTGCCGCCCAGCCACTCGACATGATCAATGCAAATACTGGTGATCAACGCCACATCGGGGTCGACAATATTAACTGCATCCAGTCGCCCGCCCAGACCAACCTCAAGTAATTGAACATCGACCCCGGAACGGCGAAATATATCCAATGCCGCCAGCGTGCCAAACTCAAAATAGCTTAACGAGGTATCGCCTCTTACCGACTCTATTCTTGCAAAGGCCTCGCAAATTTCGTGATCGGCTACCGGTTTGCCGTCTATTTTAATTCTTTCATTGTATTTTAGGATATGCGGCGAGGTATAAGCCCCCACTCGATAGCCCTGCGCCGTATAAATAGCCTCAAGATAAGCAACCGATGAGCCTTTGCCATTAGTTCCGGCAACGGTAATAGTCGGGGGTTTGACATAGTCTGGATTAAGCGCACGAAAAACCCGCGTAACCCGTTCCAAACCCAAATCAATAACTAGAGGATGTAAGCTTTCCTGCCATTGTAGCCAGCCCTGTAGCGAATCGAAACGTATCATTAACCGATATTTGTCAGTCTTCCTGATCGGGATGAAGCTTCCGCTCCTGCCCCTCGCCTACGTCCTGTAGGCGATGCTCATCATCATCTGCTTCAACTTGAAATTCTCCTGTGCCTTCGGCTTCCTTCTTTGACAATGAGGGATTGAGGGGAATTTGATCTCTACCGACCATCAGTATAGCCAAAACGGAGGCTATTTTATCGCGCATTTCACGTCTGTCGATAATCATATCGATAGCACCACGCTCCTGTAAAAACTCGCTGCGCTGAAAGCCTTCCGGTAGTTTCTCTCGGACGGTTTGCTCTATCACTCTGGGGCCTGCAAAACCGATCAAGGCATTGGGTTCGGCAACATTAATGTCGCCCAGCATGGCTAAACTGGCTGAAACGCCGCCCATGGTCGGGTCGGTCATAAACGAAATATACGGGAGACCTGCATCGGACAACTTGGTTAATGCCGCGCTGGTTTTCGCCATCTGGAACAAGGAAAACAACGACTCTTGCATACGTGCGCCGCCACTGGCCGTAAACACAATAAATGGTATGCCCAGTTCCAGGCTTTTGTTAACGCCACGGACAAACTTTTCGCCGACCACCGAACCCATTGATCCGCCCATGAAGCCGAAATCAAACGCCGCTGCAACAATATCACGGCCTTTTAACTGGCCTTTCATCACCACCAGCGCATCATTTTCTTTGGTCTGTTTTTGCGCCTGGGTAATACGGTCTTTATATTTTTTACTGTCTTTGAATTTCAACGGATCGACCGGCTTAATGTTTTTACCTATCTCTTCATGGCCGCCCTCGTCCAAAAACATAGTCAATCGCGTTCTGGCAGAAATGCGCATGTGATGTTCGCATTTTGGGCAAACGCTGAAATTTCTTTCCAGCTCGGTATTGTAAAGAGTCGCATTGCAGCTAGGGCACTTACTCCATAATCCTTCAGGCACGGCGCCTTTTTTATTCGACCCTTCCGTTCTAATTGTTGAAGGGATTAACTTCTCAAACCAACTCATTCATATGCCCCATCGTGTTCATCATTCGTTCGTTACCCTACCCTTTAGCTATCCATAGCTTGGCGCATGGCTGTTAATAACTCGACTATTTCTCTTTTAGCGCGTTCCAGATCATCCAGGTTTGCTTCAATTTTACTGATCAGGGCGCTGCCAATGACCACACCGTCGCCCAAGTTCGCAACCGTCTTTGCCGTCTGCGCGTCTTTGACGCCAAAACCGATAGCCACCGGCAAGCGCGTATTCGCCCTGATTTGCTTTAGCTTGGTTTCGACATCCGCCGTATTTAAATGCCCGGCACCGGTTACGCCCTTGAGCGATACATAATAAAGATAACCGCTACCGGCGGCATCCATTTTCTTAATTCGCTCATCGCTGCTGTTAGGTGCCAACAAAAAAATCGGATCGATGTCGCGAGCCTTTAACAAAGCCACACATTCTTCCGCTTCTTCCGGTGGCAAATCAACGGTTAACACACCGTCAATGTCGGCGCGTTGTGCGGCATTGGCAAAATCCTCATAACCCATGGCTTCAATCGGATTCACATAACCCATCAGCACCACCGGCGTATGCTGATTGGTTTCCCGAAATTCGGTCGCGATAGCCAAAACGCGTCTTAAGCTCATTTTATGTTCTAAAGCACGCTCACTGGCTCGCTGAATAACCGGCCCGTCCGCCATAGGATCGGAAAACGGCACACCCAATTCGATAATATCAACACCGGCCTCGACCATGGCATGCATCATCGGCAAGGTAAAATCGGGTTTTGGATCGCCTACGGTGATAAACGGAACTAACGCCTTGCGGCCTGTTTTGGATAATGCTTCAAATGTAGCAGCTAATCGACTCACAGTAATATCCCCTCGCGTTGCGCCATGGTTTGCATGTCTTTGTCGCCGCGACCGGACAGACAGACAATGATAATCTCGTCTTTGCTCATGGTGGGTGCGAGCTTCATTGTATAAGCCATCGCATGGCTAGATTCCAGCGCTGGAATAATACCTTCCATTCGAGTCAAAGCATGAAAACCTTCCAAGGCCTCGGTGTCGGTAATGTTGACATAATCAGCCCTGCCAATATCTTTCAGCCATGCATGTTCAGGGCCTACGCCCGGATAATCTAAACCGGCTGAAATGGAATGCGTTTCGATGATTTCGCCATCGTCATCTTCCATTAGATAAGTCCGGTTGCCATGCAATACGCCGGGACGGCCTGCGCATAAAGGCGCGGAATGACGGCCTGTTTCAATGCCGTCGCCAGCCGCTTCAACGCCAATCAGTTTTACTGAACTATCGTCAATAAACGGATAAAACAAGCCGATCGCATTCGATCCGCCGCCAACACAGGCAACCAGCGCATCCGGCAAACGTCCGGCCTGATCCAGACATTGCTGCTTGGCTTCGCGACCGATAATGGCCTGAAAATCCCTAACCATCGCAGGATAAGGATGCGGCCCTGCAACCGTACCGATAATATAAAAGGTATTATCGACATTAGTTACCCAGTCTCTAAGCGCTTCGTTCAGCGCGTCTTTCAGAGTTTTTGAACCGGATTCAACGGGCACTACTGTCGCGCCCAGCAACTTCATCCGATACACATTTAAAGACTGCCGAACGACATCGACAGCGCCCATATAAATCACGCACTCCAAGCCCAGCCTTGCTGCAACCGTTGCCGTCGCAACACCATGCTGACCGGCTCCCGTCTCAGCAATAATGCGCGTTTTTCCCATCCGTTTAGCCAATAGCGCCTGGCCAACTGTATTATTTATTTTATGTGCGCCGGTATGGTTTAAATCTTCGCGTTTTAGGTAAATCTGCGCACCGCCCAACTCACGACTCCAGCGCTCGGCATGATATAAAGGCGAAGGCCGACCTACGTAATGTTTTAAGTCGGCATCCAGTTCCGCTATAAATTCCGGATCGTTTGAATACTGCTGATAAGCGGCATTTAACTCTTGAATCGGTGGGATCAATGTTTCTGCGACAAATATTCCGCCGTAAGGGCCAAAGTGTCCCCGCTCATCGGGCATATTATATTTTTCTGTCATATTATTATTCTGTCACCCTCGTTAACTTCACCTATGAATGCCGCCATTTTTAGTGCATCCTTAATACCCTTTTTCGCCTCTACACCGCTACTGACATCCAATGCATAAGGCCTTACCATCTGCACTGCCTGTCTAGCATTGCTTTGATCCAACCCACCCGCCAGCACAATAGGCAAGGCGCAGCGCTCAGGAATCCTGTTCCAGTCAAACCGGCTGCCGGTACCGCCTTTCGCTCCCGGATCATAAGCATCCAGCAGCAAGCCTGCCGCATCATGATATTGCAAAGCCAAATTTGAAATATCGATGCCATCCTGCATCCTTACCGCCTTCATATAACGCTTGCCGTAAAGCCTGCAAGCTTCAGGGGATTCATCGCCATGAAATTGCAGGCAATCTATCGATACCCGTTCCAGAATCTCAAGTATCCGTGATTCCTGCTCGTCGACAAACAAAGCGACCACCGAAACGAACGCAGGCAACGCATTAACAATCTTAATCGCCTGATCAATATCGACATTTCTCGGGCTGGGCGGATAAAACACCAGTCCGATTGCGTCCACGCCTAAACGAGCAGCACAAACAGCATCTTCAACACGGGTAAAGCCACAAATTTTAACGCGAGTTCGCATAAAGTAATATGAGAATTTAACAAAAAAAGCTAGCCGCGTAGGATACCATAAAATGGAATAATGACTTGCCTGTAATCATTGATTTGAAGCACACCCATGAAAACTCAAATTATGCGCCGACTTCATCGATGACACCCTATGGTTAACACACTAAGCGTATTGGAAGTGTACAGCTAAGGGATTCAGAAATCACAAACATACCAATTTAGTGTGAATAATTACATCAAACCATTGTAAAGAAACTGTATGACGGGTATTTTGGTGGTTTCCGCATCCCTAAGTAGTGAGATAGATTAAAAACCCCTCTGTTCCTGTAGCCTTATTTCTTTCTCTTTGGTAACGAAGATGTCGTATTTATTTGCACAACTTATCAAACGTACTCATGCTTTCAGTCGAAATTTACAAGTAGATGGCTTTGTTTGCTAAAAACAAAATGTGGTTCTATGTGTTTTGTAGTGGGTAAATAGAATTTATCGCAGTGCTCTGTTACGATCATGACGCATGTTTTAGCGCAGGCAGTACGACCAGTATTGATTTAATATATTGATTATATAAATAATTATGTTTGATTGGTGTGTGACAGAATTACCCGGAAGAACTTACCACCTTCCCCCCATTCATTCTTCTATAAGCTCAGACGAACGGGGAAAAGTGGTAAGCTTAAATTAGAGTTACCCACTACAAATCACCTAGAGCCGTTTTATTTTTCAGCTTTCCGGGTCGCGTCCGGTTAGCTTTACGTTAAACCACAAAAGGAAATCACGTGTTTACTTTTCTCAAAAAACTAAAAGGCGATGGTGCGCAGTTGCCACCACGACCAACCAATAAGGCCGTTGCCCTCGCATGGCTGGGCGGGTTTCTAGCCATTTCCGCAATCGCCGCGCTAACGGACTCCCTCTCCGTCGCGTTGGTTCTTGGGTCGTTCGGGGCTTCGTGTGTGCTGCTGTTTGGCTATCCTGACGTACCGTTCTCTCAACCAAGAAATGTCATTGCTGGCCACCTAATAAGCTCTCTGGTCGGTCTCGTGTTTCTCATGGCCTTTGGCCCGCATTGGTGGTCTGTCGCTCTGTCCGTAGGAACTGCCATCGCGCTCATGATGCTCACCCGTACCGTGCATCCGCCCGCTGGTTCAAATCCAGTTATCGTTTTTCTAACGCAACCTACTTGGAGTTTTTTATTATTTCCTACCTTAGTCGGTGCCTTAGTTCTAGTAGCGTTTGCTCTCATTTACAACAACGCAACCCGTGATGCCAAGTATCCAAAATATTGGTAGCCATATGTGGGCTCTCTCAAGTAACGGTCACGGGGTCAGGTCTTGGTTGCGGCTTGGCAATGTCGCACACTCAGCGTTTTGTTAAAACAGTTATGGACACCTA
>JBCKWO010000057.1:0-11596 GCA_038922535.1 Methylobacter sp.
CCTTACGCAAAGCCCTTTACGAAGCTGCCCGCCAAAGCACTGGAGTGGCAGCACTCGGAATTAGCGGATCGTTCAGGCTGTTCATTTGAACCCTGATCAAGCCGACACTCAACAAAAATCCCAGGAGAAGATGACCTATAAGAAAATAACCGAATAAAATTTAAGCGCCAAGGCGACAACTACCGCAATTGAATCTGTGAGGAGGCTTAGAATGTTGCCCGGAACATGGGCTAAAAATCTTGCGGAACTTTTAACGACTAAAAGAAAAGACTTGAATGGCGGAGAAGCAGTCCGCCTAACCATTGGCCGATAGTGGTTTTTAACGTCCATAAATACATGATTAAAAACCACAACTTATAAATACATTGTCTGATAGTGTCCAGTAGAATATCATATAATCCATGTTAGAGACGTGGGCTGAAACGTGGGCTGAAAATTTTGGATTAGGTGGCAGTAATGGCAAAAACAATTGACAAGCTAAGTTATCGGAAAGTATCGGCACTCAATAAACCGGGCTTATATGGAGACGGCGCGGGGCTATGGTTGAAAGTAACCGCCACCGGTTCAAAGAGTTGGATTTTTAGATACACACGCAACGGCAAGGCCACCGATATAGGACTGGGCGCGGTAACGACTATCGGCCTAGCCAATGCCAGAGAAAAGGCATTAGAGCAGCGAAACATTTTAGCGGCTGGAGATAATCCGCTGGCACTCAAAAAAGCAACGGCCGCGCACCTGGCTTTAGCCGACGCCATATCAATGACTTTTCAACAATGTGCAGGGGCTTATATTGAATTGCACCGGCACGGCTGGAAGAACCCAAAGCATAAGCAGCAATGGGAAAACACCCTAGCAACGTATTGTTATCCGCTGATTGGGCAGTTATCCGTGGCCGATATTGATACCGGCCTGGTTGTCCAATGCCTTGAACCGATATGGATTACCAAAAACGAAACAGCAAGCCGATTGCGTGGACGGCTGGAAAAGGTTTTAGCCTGGGCGACTGTCCTTAAATACCGAACGGGAAACAACCCGGCACGATGGCGCGGCCACATCGACATGCTATTACCCAAACCTAGCAAGGTGCGGACAGTTAAGCACCATGCAGCCTTGCCATACGCCGATATAAACAAATTCATAACAGCGTTAAGGCTACAAGACGGGCTGGCGGCTAAATGCTTAGAGTTCACGATATTAACCGCTTGTCGAACCAATGAAGCCATAGGCGCAACGTGGGAGGAAATCAATCTTAATGAAAAGTTATGGATTATTCCAGCCCACCGCATGAAAGCCGAACGAGAACACCGAGTGCCATTATCAAGCCGGTGCATGGCTATCATTGCCACCTTGCCTAGGCTAAATGATTTTGTATTCGCTGGCGGACGTGGAAAAGGCCTATCCAATATGGCGATGGCCGAACTCTTAAAGCGCATGGATTACCGAGATATTACCGTGCATGGTTTTAGAAGCAGCTTTAGAGATTGGGCAGCAGAACGCACGAACTATGCGCACGAACTATGCGAAATGGCTTTAGCCCACACGATAAAAAACAAGTCCGAAGCCGCTTATCGACGTGGCGACTTGATAGAGAAACGGCGGCTATTGGGTGAGGATTGGGCAAGATTTATGGATACAGCTTTACCCGTGGGCAATGTGATTTTATTTAGCGAGGCCGTGGCGAAATGAACGCTTTTAATTATGTCGCCTTATCCATGCGCATTGAGAATTTGATACGCGAAGTCAAGGCCACCCGCAACACCACTTATTTGATTAAGTACCTACGCGACGGTTTTGAGGTTACGCCGGAACTGGGCGTTCTTATTGCCGATATTTTAGAAGGTAAATTCCCCGCAACGCTTAAACCGATAACGAACGCGAAAATGTTTAGGAGTGATGAGGAATCAGCAACACAGATTGGAATCACCATTGACACGTTTCAAAATATTCTCAATAGGGATAGCGGCGTGGCGATTGACTCAAAGGCGACTTTTGGCTGGAACGAGGCCATAGCAATGCTTAAGGAAAGCGGGTATGAGTGCGACTATGACAAGCCATGGACAAAAGGCGACATTACCAAAGCAGCGAAACATTTAACGGCGCATATTCACCACCTTACTTATAATCAACTTGATGAGATAATCCACCCGCGAAAAGCACGAAATTAAAACTAGGGGAAAAACAGTTTAAAAGTTCCCCTAGAATCGACAGACGTTTTAAAAGCAACTCCATAAAATCAGCCATGAAATCCACATTAAGCCGTATTAATACGACAAGGAAATATCATGGCAGCACCAAAACCAACAACACCAGCACCAAAACCAACAACACCAGCAACACTACCGGCTACCGGATTCGTAAGATTACCGTTAATTTTAACTCTATTGCCTATGGGAAAATCTGCATGGTGGGCAGGCGTTAAATCTGGGAGATACCCGAAGTCTTATAAGCTGGGCGCAAGAATGACGGCATGGAAAGCCGAGGATATAGCCGCTTTGATTGCTGGACTGGGGGCTTAATCATGAGCGAACTAGACACCACCCCGGCGGCTAACCGGGGCAGTACAAATGAACTATTCCCCGCCGATTATACCACGCCTGAATACGCCGATTATGCAGAAAGCCACAGAGACGATGTGTCAGTCTTCCCTTTTTCAGGCGAATTAGTTCAAAACAACGTTGCCAATGTTGCCAATGTTGCCACAACTGAAACGCACCTTGATACAGCAAAATCGGTAATTGAGCGCGTTTTGCTTGTTTGTCACGAAAGCCCCGGCCTATTACACGGCAATGAATTTATTCAGGCCGTTATAGCTATTCGAGAATATCCGCCAATTTGGGCAGAGTACCGCGTCAAAATTAAAAAGGCTATTCCAAGCGGTGTACTGCTATCTGGAATTGATGATGCAACGTCTACACCTGGCGACAAAGAGGGCAGCGACAGCGCGGCGGCGGAATTAATCGAGCTGGTATTAAGTAAAGGTGATTTGGTTTTTGATGCTAAGGCGGATAAGGCGTTTGTCTCAGTCGATAAAAATGGCGTTATCGATACGCTGGCATTGGGTAGCAAGCCCTTTATTGATTGGCTCAGTTACGAGTATTACAGCTCAACAAAGTCAGGCGGACGCAACGGCAAGTCAGCAAGCGAAGCATCCATTAAACAAGCGAGTTTTGCACTGTCAGGGATAGCCCGGCACGAGGGACAACAACAGCGCGTTTATTTACGCATGGCAGATTTTGAGGGCGGCCATTGTATTTTTATTGGTGACGAACGGTTGCGAGTTATCGAAGTAACCGCCAAAGGCTGGCATATCCTGGACGATGCACCGGTTAAATTCTACAAACCAGCTTCTATGCAGGGGCTACCGATTCCACAGCGCGGCGGTAATTTGTCGCTGGTATGGGATTTTATCAACATACCCGAAAAGGATAGGCCGTTAGTGTTGGCCTGGATGCTGGAAGCAATGCGGACGGAAACGCCAAAGCCGATACTGGCATTAGCAGGGGAGCATGGTTGCGTCAAAACATCGACACAGGACAAAATCAGGGAGCTAATCGATAATAATTCATCGAATTGCCGAGCCGCACCGAAGTCGGTAGAGGATTTTTTTGTCGGCGCGGGGCTTAACTGGTTAATCAGTTATGAAAACGTATCGCATTTATCCGCACCCATGCAGGATGCTTTTTGTACAACGGCCACCGGCGGCGGTTTTGCAGCGCGTACGCTTTACACCAACGCCGAGGAAACCATTATCGATGTGAAGCGTCCTATCATCGTGAATAGCATCCCTAACGTCATTACAGCGCAAGATTTAACCGACAGGGCAATTAGTATTGAATTGCCAAAAATCGAATACTTGGAAGAGGCCGAACTCAATGCGAAATGGAAAAAAGCGAAAGCGTCAATAATGGGGGGCTTGATGGATTTGTTTGTCGAGACGTTAGCGCAACTGCCCAAGGTGGTTTTGATTAACCCCCCGAGGATGGCGGACTTTACCCGACTAGGTGAGGCGATGATGCAAGCACAAGGGCATAAGGCCGGGACTTTTGACGCGCTTTACAAAGCCAACAGAGCCGAGGGCATAGGCCGTGCAATGGAATCATCATCGGCGGCGGTTGCAGTGCGTGAGATGGTGGACGATTACTACGGAATATCCGCCACGGTTTTTCATGGCACGGTTAAGGACTTGCTTACCCGATTGGCGGACAAATACCGCCACGATGCGGACGGCTGGCCTAAGTCTCCAAAGGGTTTAGCCGATGCACTCAGACGGCAATCACAAGCCCTGGCAACGATGGGAATTGATATTGTGTTAGGCCGAAAGGTTGAGCGGATTGATTCAAGTCGAGGAATACCTGTAACCATTCGCAAAAGTGGCAACATTGGCAACATTGGCAACGTCATTTCAGACTTATCCGCGCCAAAAGGGGAAGGCTTACACATGGACTCAGTGGCTTTTAATGATACGGAGGAGTTTTAATGGATGCCTTGCATAAAATACGAGCAGCGGGTTTTGATGTGTCGCTGATTAATGACAATGGCCTGGCAGTTACCAACGCTTCGAAGTTATCCGGCCAACAACGTGACTTTATCAAAACGCACAAAGCAGAAATTATTGCAGAGCTGGCAGCCGCTAAAATATTGCAGGATATAAAGCAACGGACTCGCAAGGATGCGGAACAGGCCGCGACTTCTTCAATCCGCGTTTATTGCTACCGAACCACCGAGAAGCCCAATTCTGAATTGGTCGCAATTATGCCCGGCCAAAGCCTTGAAGAAGCGCGTGAAAGCCTGGTACTTCGATTTGGTGCAAGGTTGCTGGATGTTTACCCCATGCCGGGGCAATCCTTGCACAAAACATTAGGCCGATGATATGAGCCCAACACCCCAACAAGCGCGTCAATTGCTCCACGAAATTAACAGCGACTACCGACACCCGGCCAATGACCACCGCCACCCCATGCACCGGAAATGCAGACAGGCAATCAATCAACTTTTGAAACAGATTGAAGCAATGGAAATTGTCGCGCCGGCTAACCGATAACTCTAATAACAGCAGGCTTTAAACAGATATGACAGCAACCAAGTTCAAACCCGGACAAAGCGGCAATCCAAACGGACGGCCTAAAGACAAGACACCGGCCACAATGCTTAGGAAGTCGATAGCCGAAGCAATGCCCGGGATAATTACAAAGCTGGTTGAGGCGGCCTTAGATGGCGATGTAGCAGCGGCAAAAGTTTTGCTTGATAGAACATGCCCAGCTCTCAAACCGCAAGCCATGCCGATATGCCTACCTGTCGTAGATTCATTGGCTGGACAGGGTAACGAAATAATCACAGCAACCATGCAAGGAATCATCCCCCCTGACATAGGCGCGGCATTAATCACGGCATTGAGTAATCAAGGAAAACTGGTTGAGTTGCAAGAAATGGCCGAACGGCTGGAACGCATCGAAAAACAACTAGAGGTTAGAAAATGAAAATGAAAGAGGTTAATAAATTATATTCGGGATTGTTGCCAGAGGAACAAGCTGTATTAGTTTACAATTCTGTTTATCAGGGCAATCCAGACGAAACGGCGGCGGTACGGGACGCGGTGACAAGCGGCTGGGCGTATCAACACCGAGCGATGGGGCTATTCAACTTCACACACACTTTTGGAATATTGTATTGGCGGCATAAGTGCAGCCGAGTGAGTGGGACAAATCCCGAACCATTTTTATTAGATTCGATGGTGGTAGCAGCTCTTCAAATATGCGAGAAATACACGCTTGATATTGATGGTTTTCGATTAGGCTCACAGACTAATAACGAGGATTTTTCTATTTATGACCGGCCTAATAATCGAGTCGATGAGCTATTCAAATGCTTTGAAAGCCTGATTATTTGATTGATACATTAACGAATAAATTAAAGCCGGTAATTATGCCGGTTTTTTTATGCCTGAATTGTTGGCAGTTGTTGCGGTTGTTTTTTCTGGCTTGAATTGTTGAATATTGCCCGAAACGTGGGCTGAAACGTGGGCTGAAAATTTTAGCTTGTTTTTTTAGTTTAAAAACAACGACTTAAAAACATAATGGCGGAGAAGCAGGGATTCGAACCCTGGGAGGGGATCAACCCTCAACGGTTTTCAAGACCGCCGCATTCGGCCGCTCTGCCACCTCTCCACACCCGGAGAATTATATAGGATGTTATATTTATTGCAACCTTAATTGTTCAATTTAAAACCGCTGTGATAAATCCAAAAGCCTGAGTAACCTGCAATTATCATTATGTAAATACCAATAAAATCATATTGATATAATCTAAATATTTTGAATTTCGGATATTTTTTAGTGGCTCAATGATCTTGCCAGTCGATGCAAAGCTTCACTGCCGTGATTAAAAATAGGCCAGCCGTCGCCGGTCAACACGGCTTTAATATCCGGCAAATCGGCGATGCGTTTGACTGATTGAATCGCCTTATTTTTATCGGTCAGCTTTGCATCCGGCAACATGCACAATTCACCGCCGATATGGCAACGGATTAAGTCGCCAGTTATCAGGGTGCTGTGCTCCAAAAGCAGCGCCAATTCTCCCGGCGTTTTAGAGCCGTTAAGCTGATAGGCAATCAGTCCGGGAACGATTTCTTCGTGATCATGAATCCAACGGGCGCATGACAACGGAAACGTTTCCTCCTCGTCCGCCGGACCGTAAATCGCCGCGCCGGTAACGTCGGCTAACTGTTCGGCATCGCGACAATGGTCGCTATTGGTGATCACGATAAAACTGACCCCGCCCAGGCTTTGCAAGTGGCTGTGATCATGTTCGGACATCGGCAACGGGTCGATTAAGACGTTACCGCCGTCGCGCACCCAAAGCACACTATGAAAATCCAGGTTGCGCTCCCGATTAAATTCCGACCAACCAAACAAGTCTTTTCTATGTAATAGTTTCATGCTTCATCTCCTGAGTTGTGACAGCTACTTTAACATTTAACCTTCTGACTATAGATTGTGTCCAATGTTAAAAAATATCAAGCTAAAAGGCAAGACCAAGCGGTGCGGCATCCGAAATATCCTAGAAATTTATAATACTCGTAGTCTAGGCCACGTTTTTTTGTATAATCAAATTCATTTTTTCAATTGTACTCTTGCAATGCAGACTCCCTTCAAGACCATCGGCATCATAGGAAAACCCAGCGACCCCAGCATCGCCGCGACTTTAACCATCCTGTATGCTTTATTAAAGCAACACCGCTACACCGTCATCGTTGCTCAAAACAGCGCTCATTTTATCGACCATCCATCCGTTAAATCCTGCCCCATAAATGCGCTGGGCCAGCATTGCGATGTAGTTATCGCCGTTGGCGGCGACGGCACTTTTCTTTCCGCCGCCCGCGCCATCGTCGAATATGATATTCCGTTGATTGGCATTAATCTGGGACGACTGGGCTTTCTGGTGGACATATCGCCCAACGAACTGTCCGATAAGCTGCTGCCGATCCTTCAAGGCCATTACTCGGAAGAAAAGCGCTATTTGTTACGTACCAAGATTATCCGCGACGGGCAAATCATCCACGAAGAAACCGCAGTTAATGAAGTGGTTGTGCACCGCTGGGTGACGCCGAGCATGATCGAGCTGATCACCAAAATCGATAATGTGTTTTTAAATTCGCAGCGCTCCGATGGCCTGATTATTTCCACGCCGACCGGATCAACCGCTTATTCATTGTCTGCGGGCGGGCCGATTTTGCATCCCTCGTTAAACGCGCTGGTATTGGTGCCGCTTAATCCTCATACTCTCTCGAACCGGCCTATCGTGATCGACGATTCGGCTGAAATTGAAATAAGCTTTTGTCAAACCAAGCAAATCAACGCGTTGGTGACTTGCGATCACATTGAAATCCCCGAGGTGTTGATCAGCGACAAGATTTTGATTAAAAAAGAGCCTAAACCGATTAGAATTTTGCACCCCGAAGGCCATGATTTCTTTCATATCCTCAGGGAAAAATTAAACTGGAGCCGTGGTTACCACACCGACAATCATGCTATTAAACCTTAATATCATCGACCTCGCCGTCGTTAAATCATTAGACCTCGACCTGGAAAAAGGCATGTCGGTGCTGACCGGCGAAACCGGAGCAGGCAAGTCTATTTTATTGACCGCCTTGGGGCTTGCCTTGGGCGACCGCGCCGATTCAGGCTACGTGCGCCCCGATTGCAAACGCGCCGAAATCAACCTGGAGTTTGATTTGGCCGATGCACCGTTAGCGCAGCAATGGCTTAAGGACAACGAACTGGATGTCGAGCAGCAATGCCTGATCCGCCGCATCGTCAATCACGACGGCCGCTCCAAGGCCTATATCAACAACCGTCCGGTCACCTTGCAGGCCTTGCAGGAACTCAGCGAAAAGCTGGTCGAAATCCACGGACAACATGCGCATTTGACCTTGCTCAATGCCGACGAGCAACGCCGTTTGCTGGATAGCTATGCAAAAAACCAGCCGCTGCTGGACAGCGTCAATGGCTGTTACCGGCAATGGCATCAGACCAACAAGGAGCTGGCCAACCTGATCAAATCCAGCGTCGATCAGACCGAACGCGAAGAACTGCTGCGCTATCAGCTTGAAGAACTGCAACAGCTGGATCTGGCCAATTTCAGCTATGCCGAGCTTTCCGAAGAGCACGGCAAACTGGCTAATCTTGGACAGATTTTAAGCACCGGCCAAGCCCAGGTTGACATGCTGTACGAGAACGACCGGCAATCGGTCAACCAGATGCTAAACCATAGCCTCAGCGAGTTGAGGCACATCGCCCAATTCGCACCCGATCTGAACGAAATCTGCACCATGCTTTCCGAAGCACAGATTCAGGTTGAAGAGGCATCCCTGCAATTGCGCCGTTTTTTGGAATCGCAAGAGGCCGATCCGCAACGCCTGGAAGAGGTCGAAAACAAAATCGGCATCATCCAAAGCCTGAGCCGCAAACATCATGTCACACCGGATGAACTGCCGGAACGGGTCGGCAAGCTGGAGCAGGAACTTGACGGACTGACCCACAGCAGCGAGCGTATCGAGACCTTAACCGTCGACGCCAACAAGCTACTAACCCAATACCACCAGTTGGCCGCGCAATTATCCGAGCAACGCAAGCTTAGCGGCAAAAAACTGCAACAACTGATTTCGGATATGATCAAGGAACTGGGCATGCCGCAAGGCGAGTTTCTGATCGATATTGCTGCATTGGATAGCGATGCGCCCAAACTGAACGGCAAAGATAAAATCGAATTTCTGGTCAGCGCCAATCCCGGCCTGCCCGCAAAACCACTGGCTAAAGTGGCTTCCGGCGGCGAATTGTCGCGGATCAGTCTAGCGATTCAAGTCACCACCTCCAGTGATAGAACCACCCCGACCATGATTTTTGATGAGGTAGACTCAGGCATAGGCGGAGGCATTGCCGAAATCGTCGGACAAAAACTGCGCAGCTTAAGCCGTAACCGGCAAGTCATGTGCGTCACTCACCTTCCACAAGTCGCTGCACAAGCGCATCACCATCTCTACGTTGAAAAAAATAACCAAACCGATATGACTTCTTCCAATGTCCGATTACTGGAAACCGAAGAGCGCATTGAAGAAATTGCCAGAATGCTCGGCGGCGTGAACATCACCGCCAACACCCTGGCACATGCCAAAGAAATGTTGTTTCACTCAGATTTCGGCACACAGCCGGAACTTACAACTACAGGGAACTAATAACTATGAACAGATTTCCAGCAGAATGGGAAAAACAATCCGCTGTTTTAATCGCGTGGCCGCATAAAACCGGCGACTTTCGTAACCTTGATGCCGTAGAACAATCCTACAGCGTTATCGCTGACACCATCAGCCAATACCAAAAACTGTTTATCGTCTGTCGGGATGACGGCCATCAGCAGCATATCCAGGCCTTAATCAGCAAAAACGACAACATCGACTTCATTCACGCCGCCGTGAATGACATCTGGGTTAGGGACACGGTTTTTTTAAGCGTCGAAAAAGACGGCGCAATCATGCATATGAACTTTCTGTTCAACGGCTGGGGCGAGAAATACTCGCACCAAAACGACAACGACCTTAATCACAAACTGCTTAACGCCAAACCCTTTAAAGGCGCGAGCCACACTGACATAGATTTCATCCTGGAAGGCGGCAGCGTCGAAAGCGACGGCATCGACACCCTCCTGACCACCAAGCAATGCCTACTAAATCCCAACAGAAACAAAGGCCTGAGCCAGCAAGAAATTGAACAGCAATTGCTCAAACACCTGGGCGCAAAACGGGTGTTTTGGCTGGATCAGGAAAACCTAACCGGCGACGACACCGACGCCCATATCGATACCCTGGCGCGTTTTTGCTCAGCGACCACCATCGCTTACACCAGCTGCGACGACCCGGAAGACGCCCATTACAATAGCTTGAAATTTATGGAAACTCAGTTACAGGCATTGAGAACTCAGGATAACGATGTCTACCATCTGGTGCCGTTGCCATTGCCGAAACCGATTTACGATGAGGACGGGCAGCAACTCCCGGCCAATTATGCCAATTTTTTAATCATCAACCATGCGGTTCTGGTGCCGGTGTACGGCGACCCGATGGATGTGGTGGCACTGGAACGCTTGGCCGGTTGTTTCCCTGATCGCAAGATTATTGGTGTTCCGTGTCAGCCTTTGGTGCATCAGTACGGTAGTTTGCATTGCATGACTATGCAATTTCCTGAGGGGAAATCAAAAGCTGTCGGTTAATTACTGCGGGTTCCCAAGCTCCAGCTTGGGAATGTCGGGCATAAACAGCCCTGTAGGGTACGCTGTGCGTACCTTATTGAGTTTGTTACGTAATTGAAAAATGGTACGCGCAGCGTACCCTACGAGACTACATTTAACAAAAGCAAAACGTTCCGGACGGGGCAACATGTCCAGTCCGGCTGTGGAGGTAAGCTAATACACGGAAATAAAATTATGTCGAGACTGCCCATTTTTCCCCTGGCTTAAAAGGATGGATATGAAAAAACTATTAATTGTCATGTTATTACTATTTGCAGGTACAGCTTGGGCGGGCGATCTTGAGGATGGCCTAGCGGCCTATTCAGAAAAAAACTACCCAGTCGCAATGGACAAATTAAAGTTAGCGGCGGCACAAGGCTACGCAGAAGCACAGTTCAACCTCGGCATTATGTACGGCAATGGAAAGGGGATTGCAAGGGATTACGCGGAAGCGTTGAAGTGGTTCAAGTTAGCTGCGGCACAAGGCATTGCAGAAGCACAGTTCAACCTCGGCGTTATGTACGACAATGGACAAGGTGTTAGTCAGGATTACGCTGAAGCGGTGAAGTGGTACAAGTTAGCTGCGGCACAAGGCGACGCACCAGCACAGCTCAACCTCGGCGTTATGTACGACAAAGGACAAGGTGTTGCACAGGATTATGCTGAAGCGGTGAAGTGGTACACGTTAGCTGCGGCACAAGGCAATGCAGAAGCACAGTTTAATCTCGGCGCTATGTACGACAATGGACAAGGCGTGGCACAGGATTATGCTGAAGCGGCGAAGTGGTTCAAGTTAGCGGCGGCACAAGGCCACGCA
>JBCKWO010000058.1:0-11502 GCA_038922535.1 Methylobacter sp.
GGTGGATTAGCCGATTTTACTTAATCCGCCCGTGCAGCCAGCCCCAGTTCGAGTTCGGCATGGAGGGCTTGGTATTTAGCCCAAATAGCCTGGCTATCCAGATGCTGATCTGCTTGGGCGTATTCTTCCAACAGCGCCGTTTTAGCCTGATCCGACAAGCCGCGCTCCGCCATCGGATAAAGAATGTTGTCTTCCTTATAAATATGCTCTTTTAACAGCTGCGCATACTGAGCGGCGTTATCCGCCAGTTCGGTTAACGCTTTTTCCTGCGTCGCTCGCTCCATGTTATGCACAAATTCCCTGGCTTTATGGTGTTCGGACAGCATTTGCGGAACTGGATTGCAATGCGTCAATACGCCGGGCATCTCAAGATGGGGGAACAAAATATCCTCCTCTTTGGCATGATGGAAATGATCGGCAAACTCTTTGATAAAGCCTATAAACCCAGCCGCTTTGTCCAGCAATATTGGCGTGCCGGGATGTTTTAGGCTGTACTCGGCATAGCGTTCCATTAAATCGACGTATTTTAAAATCAATTGATGTTCTTTCATCAGGTCTTCGGTGACTGGCATGATTTGATATTCCTTAAAGAAAGCGTGGGAGTAAAACACGGAAGTTAAACATAACATAAAGCTTAAAAAATGAAATCAGACCTGCGGATAGGCTTAATCCCTCGTGAAATGGACAATACACGCCTAGGTCTGGCATCATATCGCCTCAATAGACCTTGTATTTCACAAGGTTCCGGCAACCCATCCATTAAGAAAAGCAATGAACAGTCTCCCAAAATGCCCAAAATGTGGCTCAGAATTCACCTACGAAGACGATATAATGTACGTCTGCCCTGAATGCGCACACGAATGGCCAAAAGCTGGATCCGCTGAAGACAGCAGCGATGTCCGTATCGTTAAGGATGCCAACGGCAATGTACTGCAAGACGGCGATATCATCACGGTAATCAAAGACCTTAAAGTCAAAGGCTCATCATCGGTGGTCAAAGTCGGCACTAAAGTCAAAATCATCCGTCTGGTAGACGGTGATCATGATATTGACTGTCGGATTGACGGTATCGGCGCAATGAAGCTTAAATCGGAGTTTGTTAAAAAGGTCTAATTTAAGAGCATAGCGATGAGCCTGAGCTCACTCAGGAATTAATGGTTCTAACAAAATCAACTCGTCCACGAAAAACACGAAAAGCACGAAAATATTCATAGCGATACCAAGCTGTAGATCGTTACCCAAAAAATGAATGGCTTAACCAATACAAGATACTGATTATTTCGTGTCTTTCGTGCCTTTCGTGCCTTTCGTGGATAAATCGCTGCTTTCATGATCAAAGACACAAAGTTATTTCTTCGTGGATTTTGCA
The DNA here is from genome assembly GCA_038922535.1 of Methylobacter sp. Classification (GTDB taxonomy): domain Bacteria; phylum Pseudomonadota; class Gammaproteobacteria; order Methylococcales; family Methylomonadaceae; genus Methylobacter_A. The sequence continues at coordinate 1,370 of JBCKWO010000058.1, forward strand.
GCGTACTATATCAACAAACTAAATACTTCAACGGTGACTTTGTCGCCTGCTTGTACGCCGCTACACGCTTCCGACAACACGATGTAGCAGCTACTCCGGCTCATCGAACTGAGAATATTCGAGCCTTGCTGTCCCGCTGACGCGACCCTTAACTCGCCGTTTTCATCTTGGCTGAGGATGCCTCGCTGGTATTCTTGTCGTCCTGGGGATTTTTTTAACGCGGTGGTGCAGGTCGCAGTCAGCCTTAACGGTTTGACGAGCGGTGCACCGGAAAGCTGTCTGAGTGCGGGGGCGACAACCTGCTGAAAAGTCACCACTACAGCAACCGGGTTGCCCGGCAAACCAAAAAAATAACACCCGCCAATTTTTCCGAAAGCCAACGGTTTTCCAGGCTTTATGGCTATTTTCCAAAAATTGACCGCCCCACAGCTGTGCAGGATTTCTTTGACATAATCGGCCTCGCCGACTGACGCACCGCCGGTGGTTATGATGACATCGTGGTTTTTGGATGCTTCAATAAAGCCGTCTTCAAGCAGCTGTTTATTGTCGGGAATAACGCCAAGATCGGCAACGCTGTAGCAGGGATCTACCAATAATCCGCCTAACATGGCACGATTGCTGTCGTATATTTTACCCGGTGCAAGCGGCTGGCCTAGTGCGGTCAATTCATCGCCGGTGGCAAAGAAAGCGATTTTTAACCGGCGTTTAACGGTAACCTGGTCGACACCGGCCGAGGCCAGCAAACCCAAATCAACCGCCGTCAGTTTTTTAGGCTGGGCGATTAAACAAGCGCCTTGCTTTACGTCTTCACCGATTTCCCTGATATTTTGCAGTATGCGGGTGTCGGCCGGAAAATGGATGGTTTGATCTTGAGCCTGCACCTGTTCCTGCATGATGACCGAGTCGGCTTGCTCCGGCACGACCGCACCGGTAAAAATCCGGACGCACTGAGCGGCTTGCAGCTGCCCCTGAAAGGGTCGACCGGCCCAGGAAGTCCCCGCCAAGCTCAGTGTAAATACCTGACCGTCAACCCTATCACCACTGGCAAAAGCATAACCATCCATAGCCGCATTCCGGTCATGAGGGATATTGATCGGCGAATAAACCGATTCTGCCAACACTCGCCCCAAAGCGTTATTTAGCGACAATTTTTCTGTACCGCTTACCGGATCTACGGCGGCTTTGATTTTGTCCAGCGCGTCATCAATAGACAGTAACGGCCTGGATTCCTGACTACAGGGGTCAATCATGGTTTTTCAAAATATGGGTTTGGATATATAACGCAATCGTTTCGGGCCGGTTTAGATCCAGTTGCACCAAATAGGCTGGCGTTTCTAGCGCTACATCGCTAGCTATCGCGATGATGTCCGGGTCGTTTGGATAAAGCAAGGTGCTTTCAAGCGTAGTCCGGTGCAATTCGATTTTAGGGAATTTTTCCGCCCTAAAGCCTTCAACCAAAATCAGATCCAATTCGGATTGATCAATCTGCTTTAGCTGGTCGTCCAACCCCGATTCTTGTGCCGGGTTTAATTCGGTAATAACCACGCGCCGATACCGCGACACCAGCATGACCGGCGAGGCTCCGGCTTCCCGCAGGCGAAAGCTGTCCTTCCCCGGCCGGTCGATGTCAAAATCATGATGGCTGTGCTTGATCAAACCGACGCGTAGGCCGTTTTGTTTTAAAATCGGGATCAATTGGGTCAATAACGTGGTTTTTCCGGTTCCGCTTGCGGCGGCAAAACCTAAAATTGGAATTTTAGCATTCAGCATATCAACTAACATTAAATTGTTATCATAAGATGTCATATTCTAAGGTATTATTTATCCTAACACTATCCATGGCGATACAGGTAAGGAGCAAAAGGCCTTGAAAACAGCCTTAAATAAATCATTAATCCGGGGGTAAACCTTGATCCGAATTTATCTGATTTTGATAGGTATCACCATTGCCTACTTTGGGATACGTGCATTTTTAAAAACCTCGCCCACCGTATTGGCACATTACGCCAAAATCTTGACTCTTTCCCTCGCGGGATTGACCGTACTCTATTTGACTGCAACCGGACGTTTGAACTGGTTTTTTGCCCTGGTAGGCGTGGCTATTGCCTTTTTACTCCGTTTAATGCCGGTATTGTTGCGTTATGCGCCTTTTCTACAGCGACTATGGTCAGAAAAACAAAGCACCTCACAACGACACCACAAAACCGACGCGAAAGGCTCTATGTCAGTTGAAGAGGCTTATGAAGTATTAGGTTTGAAGATGGGCGCATCGGAGGCTGACATTATTGCCGCTCATCGGAAATTGATGCAAAAAATACACCCTGACCGTGGCGGATCGAATTATTTGGCCGCTAAAATAAATTTGGCCAAAAAGCTTCTGTTAAAAAAATAATCCTCTATGACCTCCTCCCGTTCAAAGCTTATTTTTATTGCCAACCTGTCTGTTTTATTAAATGGCTGCCCAACACTACCGCCGAACTATGCCCCGGTCACTACTAATCAGCCTGAACTCGCGCCTGAACCGACTAAAGACCAGACCCCGTATTATCGGGTAAAAAAAGGCGACACCTTGTATGCAATAAGCCTGCTTGTCGATATTGATTATCGGCAATTAGCGCAATGGAACCAGCTCAATCCGCCTTATAGCATAGAAATAGATCGAAAATTAAGGCTATCCGACTCGAACCCGGAAAACAAGTCCACATACGACGATAAGAATTTAGAAACGCAAACCCATGACGCCCTGAATAGAGGAGAAACAGCTTCGAAAGTAGAGCTGCTACCTAAAGTATCCAAAGCAGGAGCAATTTCTGATACCCAACAAAAAACCGCAATTACAACCGCAACCAATAGACTTGACTCACAGACTGCCCCACCTGTTTCATCAAACAATAAGTCCGCCCTTACTTTATCGCCGGGGATGGTGTGTATGCCGCAAGACTGCCGGGAGCAGTCGCGGCGCAAGCCGTCATCTAAAGTCCATTCCCTTAACAACAGCATTGAAAAAAGCGGAAGTAGTTCACAAAAAAAATCAACTATTTCAATTGCTAATGCAAGTATGTTAAAGTTAAACTTTCAATGGCCGATCAAGGGAAAAGTTTTAAAATCTTTTTCTCAAACCGATAACAAAGGCATTGATATTGTTGGCAAGATGGGACAGGACGTGAGAGCGGCAGAAGCCGGCAAAGTTGTCTATAGCGGACAAGGTCTAATTGGCTACGGTAACTTACTTATTATCAAGCACAACGACTTGTATTTAAGCGCTTATGCAAATAATAGCCAACTACTCGTTACCGAAGGAAGCACTGTTGAAAAAGGCGAGGTTATTGCAAAAGTGGGTCAAGCAGGATCAAACCTTACATCGCTACACTTTGAAATCAGAAAAAACGGCAAGCCGGTAAACCCCGTTAAGTTTTTACCGAAAAAGCCATAAAATTATTTTGGCTTAGGTCGTACAACGCGAGGTTAACATGAAGGCAGAATTAGTTGAGCTATTGGACAATGATGTTTGTGTATTATTCAATGACAATGGGTCTTTTGACGATGAACTCCCGACAAATTCCATTATCGCTGAAACATCGGACAGTGATGAGATCACTACCCTTGAACCGCTGCAAGACCGGAGCATGGATGCAACACGGGTTTATTTGAATGAACTGTCCCGTTCGCAATTACTGACCGCTGATCAGGAAAAAATTTACAGCTCCAGAGCCTTGCTGGGTGATGAAGCTGCCCGCAATATCATGATCGAAAGTAATTTGCGCCTGGTCGTTAAAATTTCCCGCCGTTACCTGAATAGAGGCTTGCCGTTACTGGATTTGATTGAAGAAGGCAATCTGGGACTGATGCACGCAGTTGAAAAGTTCGACCCTGAAAGGGGTTTTAGATTTTCAACTTATGCCACCTGGTGGATCCGGCAAACCATTGAACGGGCCATCATGAATCAGACGCGCACCATTCGGTTGCCGATTCATATTGTCAAAGAAATGAACACCTATCTTAAAGCCCAACGTTATTTGGCACAATTGCTCGATCATGAACCCAATGCCAAAGATATAGCGGGGCATCTGGATATACCGGTTAAGAAAGTTGAAAAAATGCTTAAACTCAATGAACGGGTTACCTCAATCGATATTCCAGGCAGCAAGGATTTTGACAATCCTTTGGTCGAGTCTATTTCCGATAACGAAAGTTTATCACCCGTTGAAAAAATACAAGAAGACGGCATCAGACACAATATTGCCAAATGGGTGTTTCAACTTTCCGAAAAACAGCGCGAAGTCATTTGCCGCCGCTACGGGCTTTGCGGCTATGAAGACTCCACCCTTGAGCAGGTTGCCCAAGAGCTGGGTGTAACTCGAGAGCGGATCAGACAAATCCAAATGGATGGTTTAAAAAAAATGAAAGAAATCCTGGAATTTAACGGTTATTCTTTCGAAGCCATTTTCAATTGATGTTAAAAAGACGAAGGGCAAAAGGCGAAAGACAAAAGGTACAACACGCCTTTAGCCTTTAGCCTCAAACGCATTTTGCAACGGCCAGTCCCTGTAGTTAAAGACTTGTCCTTGCTCCCGAACCGTATCGCAAGCACTGAGCGACACTTCGGCGATAACCCATTGCACCGCATTAAGCTTGCCTGCGACTAGAATGCCGTTATCGGGAAAACCACGATCCACCGGCGTATAAATAGCCGCCGCACCGATATTAACATCCACCGCCTCAGACCACGGCGCTTCGCCGACTAGGCTTGATTGAACCACATAACACTGATTTTCCAAGGCCCTTGCCTGACAGCCTATTTTAACGCGATGATAACCCGCCAGCGTATCGGTGCAACTGGGTACTAAAATCAAATTCGCTCCGGCTTCAACCTGCTTTCTTGCCAGCATCGGAAATTCACTGTCATAACAAACATTGATCGCGATTTTCCCGTATTCGGTATCGAAACACCTGAGTTCCTCACCGCTTTGAATAAGCCATTGCTCGTTTTCAAACCGGGTCATCATCAGTTTATCCTGATAATCAACCAGACCATCCGGCATAAACAAATAAGCCCGGTTTCGATACGCGCCTGTCCCTGTTTTTACCGGGAACGTACCCGGCTGGATAATGCACCGGTATTTTTTAGCCAGGGTCTGGAACAAATCCAGATAATCATCCAGCAATGCCTGCATGGCTGCCAGCTGTTTGCTTAACGATGAATAAACGTCCTTACCGAATAACGAGGCTAGTTCCATGCTGGCATATTCAGGGAAAAGCAGAATCTTCGCATCCTGCTCGGCGGCTTCGACAACCCAGCGCTCAACTTTGCGTTGATAAGAATGCCAGTTTTCCAGAAAACTGATGTCGTATTGGGCTGTTGCAATTTTAACGGCCATGCTTCAGCCAAAAAGTCATAGGATTAATCATAATTATAAATCAACATGTTGCGTGTTAAATAGGGGTTTGCAGGGGTTATTGATGTTTTGTTTTGTTTCATTCTGCACTATTTAAGGTGATACTTGCACGTTATCTGCACGATGAGAATTATCATCGTGCATTTTAATCGGGCAAAAAATGGCAAAACCAACAAAAATAAAGAATAAAAACGGTTCGACATCTTACCGTATTTTTATCCAGAATAACGGCAAGAGGGAAAGTAAAACCTTTTCTACGCGGCAGTTGGCGCAAGACTGGGCGGATAAGCGGCAGCGTGAGGTGGAAAGGGCGGAGGTGTATGGGCAGGTGTCAACGCTGACGATCCGGCAGATTATTACAGATTATCAGGATCGCTTCGGCGCGGGGTTTGGCAAGTCAAAGACTAATGACCTTGCGCGGCTATCTCGCTATGACATTGCTGAGCTGGACATCAGCAGGCTAACGCCCAAGCATCTTGTCGATCATTGCGTGGCCAGGAATAAACAGGCTAAGCCGCAAACGGTCGGCATGGACTTGTCGACGCTGAAAACGGCGCTCTCAACGATGAGCGCTGTGGCTAATTTCGACTTTGATCAGGGTGTATTTGATCGTGCATCTAAGGTGCTGAAACAAGAGCGGATGATTGCCAGCACGGCAAAGCGTTCTAGGCTTCCAACATGGACGGAGCTACTGACATTAACGCGGTTCTTTCGTGGGCAGCAAAGAAGTAAGACGCCGATGAGTGAGATTATGTGGTTTGCTTATTTTTCGGCGCGGCGACTGTCGGAGATCACCCGGCTGGAATGGTCGGATAATAACGATGATAAGAAAACCGGCATGGTCAGGGACGCTAAGCACCCGCGCGAGAAAAAGGGCAACCACCGGCGCTTTAAGTATGAAAAAACCGCGTGGAAGATTGCCCAACGGCAGGCGGTAAAGTCTACCTACATTTTCCCGTATAACGCGCCCAGTATCAGTGTGCTGTTTAATCTGGCGTGTAAGTCGGTCGGCATTAAAGATTTGCACTTTCACGACTTGCGCCACGCGGCGGCCACGCGGCTGGCATTAAAGGGCTATTCTATTCTTGAGATTCAGCAGTTTACGCTGCACACCGATTGGCGGGTGTTGTCTCACTATGTCAATTTAAAGCCGGAGGATATTTTAGATAAGTAGTTTACCGACGCGCTCCGGTTGAGCGCAGGGTTATAAGCCACCCTTAACGGCTTAATTCACAGGAGCAACACAATGAAAATAATGGATGCTGATGCCCTGGCTACCAGGGCTACCATGGATGCTGCTTTTGATGCTGCTTTGACTATCATTGCAGCCAAAGCTGCCAAAGCTAATATGGCTGCTTTGGCTAATGCCAAAGCTAATATGGCTGATGCCAGTGCTAATATGGCCGCCAATGATTTCTTGGCAGCCAAGGATGCGGCTATGTCTGCTCTGTTTTTTGCTGCTGATGCTTTGGATGGCTGGGCTGCAATAGACTACATGGAGGCCGCCAGGGGTGGCATGTATGATGCCATGGTTGCCATGGATGATGTTGATGCTGCCAAAGATAAAAGGATTGATATGGCTATCAAGGCTGCCAAAGATGGCAAGGTTAAAAGGGTTGATAGGGATGATGCCATGGCGGCTATGGATGATGCTATGAAAGCTATAGACTACATGGATGTCAAGGCTTCAAATTACGAGTTAGCCATGTAGGGTACGCTGTGCGTACCGTTATTAATTGCCGACGTCAGGGGAAAGGTACGCGCAGCGTACCCTACGGGGCTATGTCAATTTAAAGCCGGAGGATATTTTAGATAAGTAGTTTACCGACGCGCTCCGGTTGAGCGCAGGGTTATGAGCCACCCTTAACGGCTTAATTCACAGGAGCAACACAATGAAAATATTTTTCGCATTAATGCTAATTTCCTTAACCGCTGCTGCCGATGTTGAGGTGGACGGCTATGCACGTAGGGATGGAACCTATGTACAGCCGCATTACCGCACAGCACCCGATTCAAATTTCAATAACAATTATTCAAGCCAAGGCAACCAAAACCCCTATACAGGACAGCAGGGCTATCAAACCCAACCATCCACCAATCCGTATGGAGGGCAACCCCTCGGCGGCAACCCACAGACCTTTGGCGGAGATTACCGATAACATGAACAACTATAGTGTTATTTTAATCTTAAGTTTGATGGTTGGGGGATGTACGTCCGTAACTGTTAGGCCGCTTGAAGCGTCTTATAACGTGAAACATATCTGTATCAAAGAAAATCCAAAAGTTGAAGTGGATGATTTTATGCAGGTGATAGTTGACGCCCTGAATCGTCATAATATAAAAAGCGAATTTATAGCGTTATCAACCACGGATAAGGCCAAAGTTCAAAATGACGACGAGAGCTTTCCTGATCAATATTATATGGATATAACTCCAGCTCCAGACTCATGCGACTTTAATTTAACCTATACCGCCAGGCGATCATGGGATTTTGTAACTTATCTATCCACCGCAGATATTGCAATCTCGGACAAAAATTCAAGGATAGCTCATGCTCATTATCATCTTAGACGCAAAGGTGGTTTATCCCTGTTTAAATGGCAAGGCGTAAAAACAAAAATCGACCCTGTCATGGATGAGCTTTTGATATTTTATAAATAGCAGCGTAGGTCGGGTTAGCGATAGCGTAACCCGACGCATCGAAGCCGGAAATGTCGGGTTACGCTATCGCTAACCCGACCTACGGAACTTTACTTGTTGTGGCTTACTGTTTCGGCGGCGGCCCCAGAATAATCGCTTGCGGCCCCGCTTCACCGGCTAACCAGGCATTGGTGCCGCGCACGGTGTCGCTGATCAGCTTGCCGGGCAGGCCAAGGTAAACACTGGTACCCATGATGGAGGTGCGTATATCGGCGTCGGTGCCTTCGCCGCTTAAAATATCATAAATCGCCGACGGAGCCTGCATCGCAGTCTCGACCGTGGTTTCAATGGGGGATAGTTTAAAGGTGGGCTTAAAATTGCCCGTTGCCAACCAATCGGCGGCGTTAGCGAGATCACGCAACCCCGGGATCATAGCCGCGCCGTAACGCACAAATACTTTTGCCCAGCGTTTGGCTTCTTCCTCGGGATCGTCCTCATCGCCCATGCCGCGCATTAACAGCTCAGTCAACACAAAGGGCAGCACATAGATAACCATAAACTTAGCGGCAAACCTGGCGGTCGCTAAGGCTGGATTAGTCTTGGCTTCGTGTTTAGAGATCGCCCCCACGGTCACTAGTAAACCCAACTGGCCGTTAAAATAGGAGTGGAACATGGTGAACACTTTCCACAACTCATCACGTCCGCCCATGATTTCGGCCATATCCACATCGCGGCCGCTGCCTTGGGTCTGGCGGACAATCTTATCGGCATAGTCAACCGCTTGGGCATCGTCATTGCCAAACTTCTCCATGCCGTCGGCAAAGGCCGCTGTCCATACCGGTACGGTAACGCCACGGTCAACCATGCCCATTAGCCATAAAGATACCGCCGTGCTGGGCATGATGGTGCCGTTAACGGTCAACTGCCGGGACATATCGGACAGATCGCGATCGAAGTGCTCAAGCCGTCCGCGCATGTACGCTGATTGCTCCATGGCAAAGCGGATGCGCTCGCCCATCTTGGGGCTGTAAAACGCGGCAACCTCGCGCAGCAATAGCCCGGTCGGCACCTTAGCCAGGGCTGGAAATAGTCCGGTAAAGTTCTGCAAGGCGGTTTTAACCCCGGACATCAAAACAACGATGGTTCTCTTGCGCACAAACGACAGGGTTTTTCCCAAAAATCCGGATGGATTACGCGGAGGCGCGGCCACTTCACGTACCCGTTGCACTAAGGCAAGGTAAGCCGCAACGCCCTGTGCCGATAGAATGGCATTCTGAACCGCGCCATTGTTGAGCATACGGAAGGTGTCGGCAATCGCCTCGCGGTAGGCTAGATCGTGGACGGTCTCGGCAACGGCTTCAGAGAACACGCCCAAATCTAAGCGCGGTCTGAGCTTTACGCCTTTGACGCGCTGAGTGCTGGAACCCTGATTGGTTTTTGCAGACTTGCCCAGACTGTTTCCTAATAACTCTTTAACAGCCTGACCTTCCTGTATCTGGTGCGCCGTCATATCCAGATCAGTATCGTACTTCAAGCGCATATAACCGCCGGTGACTAGACGGCCATTAATGGTGTACGGCAGTGCCTCGACTTTGGGCGGGGACTTGCCACGGGTGCGCTCATTAAGCCCTTGCAGCTCTGGCCAGAGATTGTGATCGAACAGATCCCATATGCCCTCGACCAAATCAATGTCTTTTCCATTCAGTTTTGAAACAATGGCATTAACCTGCACCTGCCCCCAACCGTAATTAGATAAGCGATGCTGACCTTCGGCATTGCCATTGAGTAAGGCGACCATGACCATATTTTCACGGGTGAGGCTGGTTTTTATCTCTTCCACATAAATGCCTTTATGGGAAAAGTCACGGCCTTCCTTGAGGCCATAGGCTTTGAAGAACGGCTTGAGTTGCTGATAAATACCGCCCAGGCGCTCGGCTTTCCAGTCGGAACGGTGGCTGATCCGACCAAACAGCGATTCATGCACCGGCCCCATCTGTCCGCGCTCCAATAAATCGATGATGTTCTCGGCGCTAAGAAACTCGCCGATGAACTTATCGCTGTAGTCTGCCAGTCGGGTGCTCAACGTTTTCACAAACA
>JBCKWO010000059.1:0-11309 GCA_038922535.1 Methylobacter sp.
GATTTATTGGTGTCTATGGCGGAAAGGTTGGCCTCATCTTCAAATAGCTTGGCGTTATTTGCATGCATTTGGGCGCGATCTAAGGCCTCTTGTGCTTGATCACGTAGTTTCTGCGATTCATCACGCGCCTGCTCAGTCAATTGCTTGGCCTCTTGGGTTTCCAAAAGCACTTGTTGCACTTGTGACAGTAATTGTTCGGCTTGGCGATGAAGCTCCTGCATCTGCCCCATAGAGGTTTGCACTTCGCTAAGCCGTTGTTCGATTTCTTGAGAGCGATTGGCCGCCTGTTCGCTTAAATGGGTAGTCTGAGCGACATTTTCATGTGATTGTTGGGCGTAGCGTTGTGTCTCATTCAGGGCTGATTCCGCCCTATTTGACGTTTGTTCGATGCCGGTAAGGCATGACTGCGCCTTGTTATGGGCTTCGACAGTTGCGCTGGCATAACTTTCTGCTTCACCAGCATGGGCTTGAGCTGAATCAGCTGACTGCTGGGCATTATGGGTAGACTGCTCGGCATTGCCTGCATGGTCACTGGCGCGTGTGGCGGATTGCCCGGACATATCTGCTTGTGCAATGGCTTCTTGCGTAGCGTTATTGGCCTGTTCGGCAAGGTTTTGTGCTAACTCAGCCGACTGCTGAGCATTGTGGGCAGACTGCTCGGCATTGCCTGCATGATCACTGGCGCGTGTAGCGGACTGCCCGGACGCATCGGCTTGTGCAATGGCTGCTTGCGTAGCGTTATGGGCCTGTTCGGCAAGGTTTTTTACCCAATCAGCTGACTGCTTAGCATCATGGGCAGCCTGTGAGGCAGTGCCTGCATGGTCACGGGTGTATGCGGCGGATCTCCCGGACGTACCAGCCTGTGCAATGGCTTCTTGTGCGGCATTATTTGCCTGATCGACGTAAGCATTTGCCTGCTGGCAAGCTAAGTCAATACGTTGGGCGTGTTGATCTGCTTGTTCTGCATGCTGGGATGCTATGAGTGCCTGTTGCTCAGCTGTTTGCTGAGATTGTTCTGCAACGCGGGAGAAATCTTCACAACGACTTGCCGCTAGTTGGGCACGTTCGACTGCTTCATTGGCAATATCGAGTTCTTCGGAAATAAGTTCGGACATGGGACTCTCCTATTAATTAGATTTATTTATTATGGTTTATTGTCAGTTTGGATTCTATCAGCAAAAGTATTGTATGAACATGAGCAAGAAGTTAAAAGGTTCAACTAGTCCTTGCAAGTTTACTGTGCTGCATGGAATAAGAAAAATACACGATTAAGCCAATGACCAGCCAGATCACAAAGCGCAGCCAGGTGAGGGAGGGCAAAAATGCCATCAGCGCGGTGCAGGACAGCATGCCCAACACCGGAAACAACGGGCTGAACGGCGAGCGGAACGGGCGTTTCATGTTCGGTTGGGTGATGCGCAGCACCAATACCCCTAAACACACCAGTACGAATGCGGCCAGGGTGCCGATGTTGACCAGTTCGGCCAGATCGCCTAGAGGGATGAAGCCTGCGGCGATGGCCATGATGATGCCGCACAGAACGATGACGCGCACCGGAGTTTGGGTTTTTGGGTTCACTTCGCTAAAGAACGGCGAGAGCAGGCCGTCGCGGGACATGGCGAAGATGATACGGGTCAATCCGTAATACAGCACCAGCATGACGGTGGTTAGGCCTGCGATCACGCCGGTCGAGATCAGTGCCGACGCCCAGTTGTAACCGAGCAGGTTCAGGGCGTGGGCGACAGGCGAGGAGACGTTGAGGTCGGTGTAGTTGACGACGCCGGTCAGCAGGCCGGAGACCAGGATATAGATCACGGTGCAAAAGCCCAGCGAGGTAACGATGCCGAATGGTAGGTCGCGTTGCGGGTTGTTGGCTTCTTCGGCGGCGGTGGATACGGCATCAAAGCCGACGTAGGCAAAAAATACCAGGGATGCGCCAGCCAGAACGCCAGTGGTTTTGCCATCCGGCAGCGTTTGAAACCAGCCGAACGGCATGAACGGGTGCCAGTTTTCGGGGTGGATGTTGAATACGGCAACGCCGATAAAAACGGTGATGGTGAGCAGTTTAACGAATACCATCGCGTTATTGACTTTGGTGCTGTGTTTTACGCCGATGATCAGTAGCAGCATCAATATTAAAATAATGGCGGTTGCGGGCAGGTTGATCAGGCCGCCGAGTTTGGGGGCTTTGGTCAGCATCTCCGGCAACGGTGTGCCGATGGCCGTCAGCGCATTGTTGAAATAGCCAGACCAGCCGTTGGCGACGGTCGCGACGGCAAGGCTGTATTCCAGCAGCAAGTCCCAGCCGATCATGAATGCGAATATTTCGCCGAAAGCCACGTAGCTGTAGCCATAGGCGCTGCCGCAGCCGCCGACCGAGGCGGATAGTTCTGCATAAGACAAGGCGGCAAAAGCGCAGGCCAGTCCGGCGATAACAAACGACAGTATCACGGCAGGCCCGGATTGAGTGGCGGCGGCGATTCCGGTCAATACAAAAATGCCGGTGCCGATGATCGCGCCGATGCCGAGAAAGGCCAGGTCCCATTTGGACAGGCAACGTTTGAGGCCGCTTTCTGTGTCATCATCCGAAGTAATTTGTTTGCTGCGAAAAATTTTCATGGACATGTGGCCGTCTCTTTTTGTTGAGTTGAAAGTGAATATTGTAGGGGCTGAATTATAGGGTTAATAACGTCAATCCTCAAAATAAGTCCATGAAATCAGTAAAATTATGCTTGAGGCAGTCTTGCATGATAGTATATGCAGTTTTTTTAGGTGGGTGGATCTTGAGTAATTACCTAGGGATTGCCTATAATCCAAACAACGCTAGTTGTTGAAAAAAATTAGTATTTTTTTATATTGTGTTTCAGAGAAAATTATTGCAATGAATATTCGCGCACTACTTGTTTTTACTGTCTTATTATCCGCCATTGGCGGCCTGGCCAACGCTGCGACCTATGCAATGCCTGAAAATAGCAATGATAGCGTAATTACTAAATATTCTGACGGCATGGCGATAACCCGTGCAGAGCAGGATGAAACCTTATTGGATGTGGCTCGCCGCTTTCTTTTGGGGCAAACTGAAATAGTCAGGTTGAACCCGGATGTCGATCGCTGGCTGGTTAAAAAAGGCGAAATTGTGCGCTTATCCAATAGGCGTATTTTGCCGGATTCGCCGCATAACGGGATTACTTTAAATATCTCCGAATACCGTATGTATTATTATCCGCCGACTAAAAAGGGTCAGGCGCCTCAGCAGGTCATGTCTTATGCGCATGGTGTTGGCAGGCAGGATTGGAAGACGCCGCTGGGTAAAACCAAAGTTACGCGGAAAGTCATGAATCCTGCATGGTATCCGCCAGAATCAATCAGGCGCGAACATGCGGCGAAAGGCGATCCTCTGCCGCGTATTGTTCCGCCGGGACCGAATAATCCTCTGGGCACGCGCGCGCTGCATCTGGATCTGCCCGGAGAGTACCGGATCCACGGCACCGATATTGACAAGATAAATGGCATAGGTATGCAGATAACGCATGGTTGCGTTCGGATGTATCCTAAAGATGTCGAGGAGTTATACGATTTAGTTGCAGTCGGAACGCCGGTCTATATTGTTAAGCAGCCCATCAAGGTGGGTTGGTTGGACAATGTCCTTTATATAGAAGCGCATCCTGGTCTGGAGGGTGAAGAAACAACGCTGGCTCAGCGCTTCGTTGTGGCGCTAGGATTGATTCAAAAGGCCAGTAATCAGGAAATGCCTAATTACGACCAAAAAGCCTTAGACTTGGCGCTTAAGGCTGAGAGTGGAGAGCCTACGCCGATTTATGAACGCCTACCGCCATTAGAGGAAACATCAGCGTCTATGCCTGCGCAATCGCCAGTACCGGTACCTGTGTCAGCGCCTAAACCGGCCCGCTTAGCCTCTCCAGATGGTTATTATCACGGCAACTAAGTCAACAATATTTATTGTGCCCGCAGAGCGTCAACCGTTCCTGCGGGTAAAGCTGTTAAACTACTTATTTTTTAACGTATAGCCTTTTCCGGAACATTCCCTTGAAAAAAATCCTCATTTCCGACAAATTAGCAGAAGCTGGCATCAATTTTTTAAACGATCAGCCCGGCATACAAATCCATATCGAAACCGGGCTCAATGAGGATCAGCTTTGCGCCATCATCGGGGATTACGATGCACTGTTAATCCGTAGCGACACCCAGGTGACCAAGAAAGTGTTGCAGGCAGCAAAGAACCTCAAGCTGATAGGCCGCGCCGGTATCGGTGTCGATAATGTCGATATACCCGCAGCAACGGAGTTGGGGATTATTGTGATGAACACGCCGGATGCCAATGCGACTACGACTGCCGAATTGGCGGTTGCGCATATGATGTCGTTGAGCCGGCATTTGCCGACCGCAGACCGCTCGGTTCGCGCCGGAAAGTGGGAGCGCTCCAAGTTGATGGGTTCTGAGATTGCCCATAAAACACTGGCGGTACTTGGTTTCGGCACCATTGGGCGGATTGTTTCACAGCGCGGATTGGGCTTGAAAATGCAAGTCATTGCTTATGATCCGTTTGTCGCGCCTGAAATATTTGAAGATCTGGGTGTCGAGTCGGTCAGTCTGGATGAGTTGGTGGCCCGAGCGGATTATCTGACCTTGCATTGCCCGTTGATCGAAAAAACCCGCAACGTTATTGGCAGCGCGCAGTTGGCGATGATGAAAAAAGAAGCGATGATTATCAACTGCGCCAGAGGCGGCCTGATTGACGAGACAGCGCTGTATGAGGCCTTGAAAAATGGAAAAATAGCCGGTGCAGCGCTCGATGTTTATGAAACTGAACCGCCTGTCAATTCACCGTTGCTGGAGCTGGACAATATCGTTTTTACCCCGCATTTGGGCGCATCGACCAGCGAAGCGCAGGTGGCGGTCAGTGTCGAAATTGCCCGGCAGGTGGTTACGTTTTTGAAGACTGGCGAAGCGGTTAATGCCTTAAACCTGCCACGAGTGTCCGCAGAAGAGCTAAAAAAATCGCATGAATTCATGGTGCTGGCCAATATTCTGGGCAAAGTGTTGGTCGGTTTGGCGACCCAGCCGATAGAAAAAATAGAGGTTGCATTATTGGGCCGGGCGGCAGAAGTTGAAGCGCGGCCGGTTTCCGTCGCCACGCTGATCGGCGTGTTAAGCGGGCAGTTTTCTACGCCGGTGAACCGGGTTAATGCCGAAAATATTGCTAAACGCCAAGGCATTGTTTTGGTTGAATCGAAAACCGAAGAAACCCAGGATTATTTGTCGCTGATCAGGGTGACCGGGCATTGTGCGGATCATACGATTACGTTGGCGGGAACCTTGTTGGGCGGCTGTCATCCGCGCTTGGTTTGCATTGATCAGTTTGATATTGAAGTGGTACCCGTAGGGACTTTGTTAGTGACCCAGCATGACGACAAGCCGGGCGTTATATCGGCAATCAGCAGTGTGCTGGGCAATGCGGATATCAATATCACCAGAATGCAGGTGGGTACGGCGAACGACCAACAGTTAGCGATGGCGGTTATCAGCGTTTCCGAACCTTTAACTGACGATTTGTTGAAGCAGTTGTGTCATATTCCCGCAGTGCATAAGGCTATCCAGATTAACTTATGAGTTTTGATGTCATCTGCTTTGATTGCGACAGCACCTTAAGCAAAATAGAAGGTATAGACGAACTTGCCGGACGGGTCGGTTTGGGCGAGGAAATGTCCAAACTGACCGATGCGGCGATGAATGGCGAGGTCCTGCTGGAAGCGATCTATGAACAACGTTTGTCGTTGATCCGGCCGAATCAGGCCAGCATCGATTGGCTGGCGGGTTTGTATATTGACCAGATCGTCGATGGGGTTAAGGATGTGTTTGAGGCTTTAACCGCTTCGGACAAGGAGCTGCATATTATCAGCGGTGGCATCCGTCAGGCTATTTTGCCGCTGGCACGGTATTTGGGTTTATCTGAGGCCCAGGTTCATGCAGTCGATATTTATTTCAATGAAGACGGTAGTTATCGCGATTATGATCGCAATTCGGCGTTGGCCAGATCCGGCGGCAAAGCTGAGGTTTGCAGGCAATTGCTTATCGCCAGGGATGGTGTGTATGCCGCAAACCCTTCGGCTACGCTCAGGAGAACCCTGTCGGGAGCAGGTGCGGCGAAGTCGCAAGGCTCGTTGGTGATGATCGGCGACGGCAAGACCGACATGGAGGCCAAGCAAGCCGGAGCTTATGTCATTGGTTTTGGCGGCGTGGTCGACAGGCCGGTCGTCCGCGAGCAGGCCGATT
Source organism: Methylobacter sp. (assembly GCA_038922535.1). GTDB lineage: Bacteria > Pseudomonadota > Gammaproteobacteria > Methylococcales > Methylomonadaceae > Methylobacter_A. The sequence continues at coordinate 6,295 of JBCKWO010000059.1, forward strand.
TTTATAGCGTCGAGCCGAGCTTGATTTCCGTTCTGGCGCATATTTTATAAACCTACCTAATTAATTTAACTGTTCTTAAGAGAGAGACAATGGCTGGGCATAGTAAGTGGGCTAATATCAAACATCGTAAGGCAGGGCAGGATGCCAAACGCGGCAAAATTTTCACTAAAATGCTGCGGGAAATTACCGTGGCGGTAAAAACCAGCGGCCCGGATGCGGCGAGCAATTCAGCCTTGCGTACTGCGGTGGATAAAGCCTTAGGTGCGAATATGCGCCGCGATACCATTGATACCGCAATCAAAAAAGCGTCCGGCGCATTGGAAGGCGTCAATTACGAAGTCGTTCGCTATGAAGGCTACGGCCCCGGCGGTACAGCGGTTATGGTCGATTGCCTGACCGATAACCGTAACCGCACGGTCGGCGAAGTGCGCCATGCTTTTTCTAAAGCGGGCGGTAACCTAGGCACCGATGGTTCTGTGGCCTATCTATTCAGCAAGATCGGTATCCTCAGTTATGCGCCTTTCGTTGATGAAGATGCACTGATGGAAGCGGCTTTGGAAGCCGGAGCGGATGATGTGACCACCAATGATGACGGCTCTGTTGATGTGATGACTACGCCGGAAAGTTATCTGGAAGTAAAGGATGCGCTGGTTGCCGCAGGTTTTGAGCCGGACAACGCCGAAGTCACCATGCAGGCGGCAATGCTGGCCGAACTGGATGCCGAGGGCGCGGAAAAAATGATGCGCTTGATAGATCGGCTGGAAGATCTGGATGACGTGCAGAATGTTTATTCCAATGCGGATATTAGCGACGAAATTATGGAAGGGCTGGATTGATAATTCACTGTAGCTGATGCGTATTTTAGGGATAGATCCTGGCTCGAGAATAACCGGCTACGGCATTATAGAAGACTCATCGCGCGGTTATAAATACATCGCCAGCGGCAGTATTCGGATTAAAGCCGACTATTTTCCTGACCGGCTCAAACAAATATTTGACGGCATTGTGGAAGTCGTCGAGCGCTATCAGCCTGAGCAAATGGCTATAGAGCAGGTGTTTATGCATAAAAATGCCGATTCCGCGCTTAAACTGGGTCAAGCTAGGGGTGCGGCAATTTGTGCGGTACAAATGACCGGTTTGCCGGTGTTCGAATATGCGGCCCGGCAAGTCAAGCAGGCAGTGGTGGGCAAAGGCAGCGCCGAAAAAACTCAGGTTCAACACATGGTGAAAATTCTGTTAAACATTCAAGGTGAGTTGCAAATCGATGCCAGCGATGCGTTGGGTATCAGCATTTGTCACGCCCATTATCAGCAAACCGCACAGCGTTTGCAGCAGGTCTTGCTGCGATGATCGGTTTTTTGCGTGGCAAACTGGCGCTTAAAGCGCCGCCGTTGTTAATGCTGGATGTGAACGGCGTCGGCTATGAGGTTGAAGCGCCGATGACTGTGTTTTACAATCTGCCCGCCCTGGGTTCCGAGATAACCTTGCACACCCATTTAGTGGTTCGGGAGGACGCGCAGATCTTATTTGGCTTTTCAACCGAGGCGGATAAGGCTATGTTCAGGACGCTGATCAAGGTCAATGGTGTAGGCCCCAAGCTGGCTTTGACGATTTTATCGGGGCAAAGCGCCGAAGAATTCCATCGCTGTATTCATAATAATGACACTCAGGCCTTAGTGCGCTTGCCGGGAGTCGGCAAAAAGACGGCTGAACGCTTGGTTATCGAAATGCGCGACAGGTTGCCGGATCTAGGTGATTCAGTCGGTTCCGTCGATTTATCAGTGACCGGTGATAGAATTAGAGTTCAGTCCGTCAATAATCCAAAGCAGGAGGCGATCAGCGCCTTGTGTTCTCTAGGTTATAAGCCGCTGGATGCCGGTAAAATGGTGCAAAATATCGGTGTAGAAGGCAAAAGCTGTGAAGATATTATCCGCTTGGCGTTGCAAGGCACGGTAAGATGATTGAAAGCGATCGAATGGTGACCGCTCACAGTCATTCCGATGAAGAGCGCCAGGATCGGGCTATTCGACCCAAGCGGCTGGCCGATTATATTGGACAGCAAGAATTGCGCGAGCAGATGGAGATTTTTATCCAGGCGGCAACGCAGCGGCAGGAAGCCTTGGATCATGTGCTGATTTTTGGCCCCCCGGGCTTGGGCAAAACCACTCTGGCTAATATCATCGCCGCTGAAATGTGTGTTAAAATTCGTCAAACATCCGGGCCGGTGCTCGATAAAGCGGGTGATCTTGCGGCCTTGTTGACCAATCTTGAGCCACATGATGTGCTGTTTATCGATGAAATACATCGTTTGAGCCCTGCGGTCGAAGAGATTTTATATCCGGCCATGGAAGATTATCAGCTTGACCTGATGATAGGCGAAGGCCCCGCCGCACGCTCGATCAAGCTGGATTTGCCGCCTTTTACGCTGATTGGCGCGACGACTCGAGCTGGTTTGCTGACCTCGCCGTTACGTGATCGCTTCGGCATTATTCACAGATTGGAGTTTTATACGGTTGACGAACTGGCGAGTATTGCGGTGCGTTCAGCCAAGGTGCTGGGTATTGCGATGGAACAACGTGGTGCTTATGAGATAGCCCGCCGTTCTCGCGGTACACCCCGGATTGTTAACAGGCTGTTGCGCCGAGTGCGGGATTATGCGGAAGTCAAAGGCAATGGCACGATTACTGAGGAGCTGTCCTTTCAGGCATTGGAAATGTTGAAAGTGGATCATAACGGTTTCGATTCATTAGACCGCAAGTTGCTTATGGCGATGATTGAAGGTTTTGCCGGCGGGCCGGTAGGGCTGGATACGCTGGCCGCAGCCATTAGCGAAGAGCGGGGCACCATTGAAGATGTCGTGGAGCCGTATTTGCTGCAACAGGGGTTTATTATGCGCACTCCCAGAGGACGCGTGGTCACCCAGAATGCTTATCTGCATTTCGGTTTGACGCCCCCAAAGCATTTGGGTGTGTCTGAGGATTTGTTCGAATAATCAGGCGTAGGCCGTATTATTTAGCAGTATATGAAAAACTTTATCTGGCCGGTACGGGTTTATTACGAAGACACCGATGCAGGTGGTGTGGTGTATTACGCTAACTATCTAAAGTTCTTCGAACGGGCAAGAACCGAAATGCTCAGGGCAATGGATTATCAGCAGGATGAACTGCTTGCTAGCGAAGGCATTATTTTTGTGGTGCGATCCGTGCAGGTCGATTATTTGAGTCCTGCCCGGTTTAATGATCAACTGCAAGTCAGTGCAGAGGTGAGTCTTGCTAAAAAAGCCAGCCTTACTTTTGAGCAAGTTATTACAAGAGGCGATGATGATTTATGCAAAGGCGTAATCCGTTGCGCCTGTTTGGATGCGCAAACCATGCGACCTAAAGCGATTCCTGAAACCTTATTTAGAACAATTTTAGAGTACACAACAAAATGAATACTGATTTATCGATTTTCCATTTAATTAAAGAAGCCAGCTTTGTTGTTCAATTCGTCATGTTGATATTATTGGCGGCATCGGTGTCATCATGGACTTTTATTTTCACCAAGCGCAAAGAGCTTAATCGCGCGATTGAAATAACCGACGAATTTGAAGAGCAATTTTGGTCAGGTCTGGTATTGGCTGAGCTTTATAGAAAGTTGGCCGCAAAGGATTTTGAGCCGGAAGGCATCGAGAAAATATTTCTTGCCGGATATAAAGAATTTTCTAGGATGCGGCAATCCGGTAACGTAGAGCCCGGCGTGCAGGTGGAAAGTGCGCAGCGGGTTATGCGCATCGAATTGTCGCGCGAACTGGAGCGGCTGGATGAGCATTTGGCATTTCTTGCCACGGTCGGTTCGATCAGTCCTTACATCGGCTTGTTCGGCACGGTATGGGGCATTATGAACTCCTTCATGTCGTTAGGTAATGCTAAGCAAGCGACTTTGGCGCAAGTTGCGCCGGGTATTGCCGAAGCCTTGATTGCAACCGCCATCGGCTTGTTTGCCGCCATCCCCGCCGTTATTGCTTATAACCGGTTTTCTACTCGACTGGACAGATTGACCGGCCGATATGAACTGTTCGTTGAAGAGTTTGTCGTATTGTTGCAAAGGCAGGCACATCAAAAATGAGCGCGTCACAAATGGGTAGAAAAAATGGGCGCAGAAAGCCCATGTCGGAAATCAATGTCGTTCCTTACATTGACGTGACTTTAGTGTTGTTGATTATTTTCATGATAACAACGCCGATGCTGCAAACCGGTGTGGTGGTCGAGCTTCCGCAGGCTGAATCTGCCATTGTGGAATCAGAAGGCGATAACCTGCCTGTTGTGGTGTCAATTAATGAACAGAGCCAATATTTTATTACCATTGATGATAAGGAAGCGGAGCAGATACAGCGTGAAGAAGTGGAAGCTCGGGTGATGGCGGTATTAAGCAATAAACCGAAAACACAGGTTCTGATCGGTGCTTATAAAGGCATTGAATATGGTGTCGTGGTTACGCTGATGGCGGGATTAAAGAACGCCGGTGTGTCTAGCGTGGGTTTAATGACCAAGTCGGGCGAACAATAGATAAGGATGGACAGTAAAAAGAGATTTTCATGGCCAATAATTTTGGCTTTGGCTTTACATCTTACGATTTTAGGCTTGTTCGCTTTAAGCGCGCTATTAAAGCCTGACAAAGTGGAAACGGCATCAGCGCCGGAAATCATTCATGCCGAAATTGTCGATGAAGCCCAGGTTAAGAAGTCGGCCGAGGCTACCTCTGAGCCGGTAAAGCAGAATGAAAGTTTGGCTGAACAGAAAATAAAGCAAGAAACCAAGCAGGAAGTTGAGCGGACCGAAGCAGTTAAGGAAAAAGCCGAAGCGGCCGCACAAGCCAAGGCCGAAGTCAAACAGACCGAAGCAGTCAAGGCGAAAGCCGAAGCCGTCGCACAGGCCAAGGCCGAAGCTAAACAGGCCGAAGCCGCCAAGATGAAAGCCGAAGCGGACACACAAGCTAAAGCTGAAGCCAAACAGGCCGACGCCGCCAAGGCGAAA
>JBCKWO010000060.1:0-11250 GCA_038922535.1 Methylobacter sp.
TTTGGGTATGTGGACTCTTACCACGGGTTGCGGGATGTAAGCCATCCGGTGCAACCTACCCAACCAGGTGATGCAGGTTCTCTTCTAATTGTTCGGCATACTGTTCTTTGGTGACGCCATCAACGGCCCCGGGGAGCAGAAAAGCACTTGCCTTTAGCGTACTTTCCCATTTTGACTTCTGCCGGGTCAACAGCATCGCCCTACCCATTGCAACTTTCGAGGCTCAATCACTTCAGCTTTCGCTTACGGTCTACTGCCTTGATGACTCCGTGCTTAATCTTTGCTGTTACCCACGCCGATCCTCCAAAGTTCCCTACCCAGCGGCTGACCTGCCTTACTGTGGCGGAATTCTCTCCCGCTGGATACACAACCTTGCCTAGCGGCACTGCCCCCCATTGATTCAAGAACTTTCTCCATTTGGCAGCACAAATTTGATGTCTAAAGTTCTCAAATAAGTTTGTAGTCCGGCATCTTGCATTGGCAGCAAATGAGCATCACTTGAGGACTCATTATAATGAGCGTGCCAGTAACCTGGGGGTGTAATGAAGGCTGAATACGGTTTCCAATCTACTCGAGTCGGATTTAATATTTCTCCTTTCGAAGAAATTTTTGTCCCAACCAGTGTATAGCAACCGGGATCACAATCTAAAATTAAATCCAGAGCGACTGATTGATGCCGATGCGGTAGTTGTAGTGCGCCTTTTGGAAGTACCCCGAGCATTGCCCAAAGTGTATGTGTCACCGTTAAAGTTTGATCCATTGCTTTGTTGGCAAGCAGCACACTAATGCGGCTTCGGTTCACAGCATCCGCTTCTTTTCGAACTTTATTCAATTCCCGCAGAGAATCTTCAGAGGTATAAAGTGTCGGTTTGAAGCGTTGAGTATTTGCTTTAACACCAAGGTAGCGGAGCAGTGGCTCATCATGAACCAAGTAAAATACAGATTCGGTAACAGCAATATGGCGTGATTCCTTGCCCATCGGTAACACGACAAAATCACCCGTCTTCCAGGGAATATCTATACCATCAAATTCAGTATATCCACGGCCATGCATGACATAAAATATTTGCGATGTTGCATTAAAATGCGTAGTCAACTCTTCCCCGGCCAAGATACGCACAAAATTGGCGCACAAAACAGGACTGGTCGCGGGACCTTCACATCCTAATTGCTCGCTTATATCAAGCGGGATAATTCGAGTGTTGCCAGTTTCATGCAACTCTCTGCCGAATTCTGCAAACGGAACTTTAGAGATTGTTCCTGACCCAAGGGGATCTGCGGCTTTGGTATATTCGTAATAGATACAATTGTCAGTTAAATTTTTAAGCAGATCTGTTTTTTGTGGCGTAGTCATGGCAATTGCCTCTGAGGTAAATACAGCGTGCTGATCCAGAATAATGCTAGCCATATAACCAATTGATAAGTCAAATAAATTTTTTATCAAAATTACATAAATAACACTGGATATCCAGTTTTTTGAAAAAAACTAATGTTTTTCTTTAATTGGTCTGTCTGCTGATAATTTTACGTTTCTTCTCGCTCATTTCCTGCTCCTTTTTAAGCAGGTCACCATCTTAAATTATTGTCCGAAAAATGGGATCCACTATACATCCAGTTTCAGGCCGCATTCAAATAATATACCGCCATAATTGATAAACAACAGCAACGTCCCCACAACCGCCGCAATCTTTAACGAGTCATTACGAATCTCCCTGCTCAAAGCTATTTTCAGCCACGCTTTCATCATGCCTTCTTAATCGATTTTACAGGCTGTTGCGTTAAACATTTGCACATCGCCTAGAGGCGCCTACTTTTGGTGGCCAGCCGCAAATCGTTGACAAAGGTTTCCGGTACGGCATCGGTTAACAAACAGCCCGTGTCTATTCCCGGATAAATTTCTTCATAGCTTTTCATTTCAGTCTGGCTGATCCTGCGAAAAATATGTGAGCGATTCAATTCCTCTGTATTTAAAAGCCCGGCCGCCGCCATGATCTCGGCCACGCTTTTGATCGTCTCCCGATGGTAATTGGCCACTCTGTTGATTTTATTGGCAACCACCAGGCCCTTGACCAAAGCCGGATTTTGCGTGGTAATGCCGGTCGGGCAGGTATCTTTATTACACTGTATGGATTGGATGCAACCCATGGCCAACATCATGCCACGGCCGCTGTTGCACAGATCGGCGCCTAGGCTTAAGCGCTTGACCAGATGAAAGCCGGTAAACACCTTGCCTGACGCGATGATTTTGATTTCCCTTTTTAAATCAAAACCGGTTAAACAATCACTGACAAAGACGATAGCATCCATCAGCGGCATACCGACAGAATTACTGTATTCTACCGGCGCCGCGCCGGTGCCGCCTTCGCCGCCATCCACAGTGATAAAATCAGGTGTAATGCCGGTTAGTAGCATGGCTTTACATAAGGCTATAAATTCACTTTTAATACCGATACAAATCTTGAAACCCACCGGTTTTCCACCGGACAGTTCGCGCAGCTTTTGGATAAACAACATCATTTCAACAGGATTGGAAAAAGTTGAATGGGCTGCGGGCGAATCAATCTGGGTATACGGTTCAACGCCTCTGATTTTGGCTATTTCAGGCGTGTTCTTACAGGCCGGCAGTATGCCGCCGTGTCCGGGTTTTGCGCCTTGCGACAGTTTAATTTCAATCATTTTGACGGACTCGCGCATTGCGTTTTCGGCAAACAGGCTATCATCAAACCGGACGGTGGACGTGCGGCAGCCGAAATAAGCGGTGCCGATTTGCCAGACCAAGTCGCCGCCATGCTCAAGGTGATAACGGCTGATGCCGCCTTCGCCGGTGTTATGCGCGAAATTGCCCAGTTTGGCGCCGCCGTTTAACGCCATAATCGCATGACTGCTCAACGCGCCGAAACTCAATGCCGAGATATTAAATAAACTGGCGCTATAAGGTTGGCTGCAAGCAGAGCCGCCAATGGTAACGCGTAAATCACTGTTGATATCGGCAAGATTTTTTGCCGCCAGGGAATGGCCAATCCATTCATAGCCTACCCGATAGACATCGAATTTTGTGCCGTAAGGTACGGTATCCATCTCGCCCTTCGCGCGTTGATAAACCACGGAACGAAATACCCGGCTGATAGGCAGGCCGTCGGTATCCGATTCAATAAAATACTGCTGGATCATCGGCCTTATTCCTTCCAGCAGCCAGCGGAATCTGCCGATGACCGGGAAATTACGCAATAGCGTATGCCGGGTTTGCAGCATGTCATAAAGTCCGAGCATCAGCACCGGCATTAACAACAGCAGGCTCCATAAAACCGGCGGCCAGAATAGCGCGATAATTGAAATGATCACCAATGCGGTCATATTGCTGATGAGGAATGTTTTACGCATGGTTATTCATGGCTACTCGAAATATTACGGGGTCAAGGTCTACAAAAGTTAATTTATAGTTGGTCGTCTTTCAATAGAAAACCTTACACGGAGATTGAATAACCGGTCTTTTCAGTGACTCACATAACACGCCTGGAAAAACTAATAAGGCAGGGCATGCGGATTTTGTAAGTTATCGCTTGCCAAACCGACTAAAACTGCGATAACTAACTTTTTAGGAGATACCCAATGAATGTAATGAAACGCTTAATGGCCTTCACAGCCCTGCTGATACTCAGCTTTAATACTATTTCTGCGGAACCGGACTGGAGCACCTATGCCGAAGTTTTAAAAAATGTCAGTCCGGGAACCAAGAACAATGTCAAACTGACCCTGGTCGATTACCAAGTACTTAAAGAAAACGGTAAGCTGGAAGCTGCCTACCGGCAATTATCAAGTTTCCCGGTTAAAAACCTCAGCAACAAGGAGGAGCTGGCTTTTTACATCAACACTTATAATATTCTGGCGTTAAAAATGGTTATAGACCATTGGCCGCTTGACAGTATCAAGGATGTCGGCAACCTGCTCAGTCCCGTATGGGGCAAGCCCGCCGGTAGTATTGACGGGAAAACGGTCTCGCTGGATGACATAGAAAATAAAATCCTGCGTCCCATGGGCGAGCCGCGCATTCATTTCGCCATCGTCTGCGCCTCGGTGAGTTGTCCCGATCTGCGTAACACGCCTTATACCGCGTCAAAATTGAACGCCCAACTGGATGAACAGGTACAAAAGTTCCTGGCCAATACCGATAAAGGGCTCAGAATTAGCAAAGACAGCATCCAGACTTCCAGGATATTCGATTGGTTCGAAAAGGATTTTAAGCCTGCAGGCGGTGTTGAGGCATTCATTCGCCGCTACCGAGCCGATTTGCCCGAGTTACCGCTTAAGAATGACATTAACTACGATTGGGACGTGAACGGCATCACTGCAACAAAATAAAGCGCGAATGACAATATAGTTATCCAGAAAAGTTTTTTTGAATGAACGATCAAGAACTATTCTTTTCCAGCAATTCTCATTATGAGAATAACAATAAAATCAAATAGGTATGAATTTATATCCTTAAATATAAGTCTTTTGTGCCGCAAGGATTGCCGATTAGCCTCGGATAAAAACTGTAACGGCTCATTTAATCTCACTTTTATAATGTTTTGAGCGTTGGCAAAACATAAAATCGTATATTACGAACTCTATGGGACGCATGTGATGTGTAACCTATTGATTTAAATTATTTTCCATAATGAGAATTGCTGATTCTTTTCCCCATTACTCAAGGAACACATCATGCCACATTGCTATCAATCCATCGTCGTTAATGCCCCCGTCGATAAAGTATGGGACACCATTAAAAATTTCCATGATATGTCATGGGCGGCCAGTGTCATTGAAAAATGTGAGGCTGTTGGCGAGCTTTCGGGTACCGAGGCCGGCGCAAAAAGAATTTTGAACGATGCCTTCCATGAAACGCTAGTGGAGTGTAACGAGCAGGAGCACCGGGTCAGATATTCCATTGACGAAGGCCCTTCTCCGGTTTCATCCGCTGAAGTCAGTCATTACATTGGCAACCTGCATCTGATCCCTGTTACTTTGAATAATTCAACGTTTGTCGAATGGGAATCAACTTGGGAATCTGTCAGTGAAGACGCGGCGGAGTTTTGCCATCAAATCTATGTAGCTTTATTGAGAGAATTGGCCCAACAATTAGAGACAACATAATGCTATGCAGGGTATGCGCTGTTTGTTATCCCTTATTAAAGGAACGCGCATGCCCCATCAAAATAAATCATTACCCATCGCCTTATTCGGTTTAAGAATCAGCGTATTTTTACCTCGTTTGCGTGCTGCGTTGAGAGGTAGACCGCAGCGCGGACAGCATGAATTCCCACGCAGCGCGTGGGAACTAGACATTTTCCCTTTATTTGTGAATAAAGCATTTCCCCTAACGCTAACACCCGATTTCAATTTTATCAAAATGTAAGGTAATCTCTAGACTTTCGACTAAAAGATAAGCAGTAGAAATCATCACGGTAAAAAAGATTACTCTACTTTGCTACCCGATTTTGATCCTTGAAAATAGAAGGCTGTCATGAAACAAACGACTTATCCTGAAAACTGGCCCGATATCGACACCACACTTTACAACCGCTCGGTGAAACTGTTCAGCGCCGTCAAAAACCTGCTCAGCGTCAAGTTTGAACTGCATGCCGACACGCAAGTGTTGCAAGGCGATATTTTTCTATTCAATCATTTTTCCCGCTTCGAAACCTTCATTCCGCAGTTTCTAATTTTCGAGAAAACCGGGGCTTACAGTTGCGCGATTGCTTCAGGCGAATTCTTCAATGAGGACAATGTCCTGTCGAATTATCTGAAACAAGTTGGCGTCTTTCCGCATGATCACCCACGTCTGTTCGCGATGCTGGCGGGACAAATATTACGCGGCCGCAAAGTCATCATTTTTCCGGAAGGCGGCATGGTCAAGGATCATCGCGTCATCGACAAAAAAGGCGAATACAGTATTTTTTCACGCATCACCGGCAACCGGCGCAAACACCATACCGGCCCTGCGGTTTTGGGTCAGGGCGTGGAAGCCTTGAAAGCGGCCATTCGCTATGCGTTCCAGGAAAAACAAGTTGACCGTTTGCAGCACTGGAAAGAACTGCTGCAATTCGACAGCCTGGATGAGCTGATGGCGACGGCGCTCAAGCCGACGCTGATCGTACCGGCCAATATTACTTTTTACCCGATCCGCTCTTCGGAAAACCTGCTGTTCAAAAGCGTGGAACTGTTTTCAGACAAACTGAGCCTGCGTCAGGCAGAGGAACTGTTAATCGAGGGCAACATCATGCTCAGAGACACCGACATGGACATTCGTATGGGCAGCCCGATCAATCCCTGCTGTGTCTGGGACTGGCGCACTCATTTCGTGATGGATAAGGTGGCGCCGGGCATTCGCGAACCGGACGATGTCTTCAAGTTAAGTTCGGCGCCCAGAAACTGGAAGGAACGTCTGTTAGGCCATTATTTCATCAAGAATGCGCAATGCTCACGCAATCAATACATGGAGAATATCTACGCCAATGTTACGGTGAATCTCAGTCATCTGGCCGCCACGCTGATCATGAGCCTGATCGACGTTAAACGGCAACAGATCGAAAAAAGCCGGTTTTACACGGTGCTGTACATCGCCATTAAAAACCTGCAAAAAAACACCGATATTCATTTGCACTGTAGCCTGTTGAACCCCGATGAGTACGGCAATTTGGCACTGTGTGTCAGCGCCCGTTTCGATCAATTTATCTGCGTCGCCAAGGAAGCGGAATTGATCACTGAACTGGACGGATGTTATCATTTTTTACCTAAACTCTGCGCAGACCATGATTTCGATAGCATCCGCCTGGAAAATCCGATTGCGGTCTACAACAACGAGGCCGCGCCCTTGCGCTCCGTTCGCGACGCCCTACTGGCGGCGGACCGGGATTATCAAACAATAAACCCTTACCAGCTGTCCGCCTGGCATTTTGAAGATGAACAATTGGCTTTGGCCTTTGAACAACAAAGCTACAGCACGCCGCGTAACGGCGAAATCAAGCAACGGGAAACGGCAATTGCAGATCCCTCGCCTTTTTTTATCAAACCAGAACAAGCCAACGGCTTTGGGATCCTGTTAATACACGGCTTGTTGGCCAGTCCTGCCGAAGTGCGTGATTACGGCCATTATCTGGCCAGTCAGGGCTTTACCGTACTGGGCATACGGCTTAAAGGCCACGGCACCTCACCCTATGCTTTGCACGATGTCAGTTTTGAGCAATGGTTCACTAGCGTGCAAAGGGGCTTTAACATTCTTAAAGTCCATTGCCCCAAATTGTTTGTCATCGGCTTTTCGACCGGCGGCGCCCTGGCTCTTAAACTGGCTGCGGAAAATCATACTGAAATCATCGGCCTGGTCGCTGTGTCGGTGCCGGTAAAATTCGTCAATCCCGCCTTCATGCTGGTGCCTTTACTGCATAACGCCAACGCTTTGGTGCGTTGGGTTTCATCATTTGAAGGCGTCAAGCCCTTTATCGAAAACACGTCAGAGCATCCCGACATCAACTACCTCAACACATCGGTCAGGGCTTTGTACGAACTACGCCGCCTGATACAGCATCTGGAGGCATTGCTACCCGACATTGAAACGCCTTCGCTGTTGCTGTACGCGGACAATGACCCGGTGGTGTCGCCGCAAAGCTCCGAGATCGTTTATGAACAACTCGGCACAACGCAGAAACACTTGCATCCGATAAAAGCCGATCGGCACGGCATATTAATGGAAAATCTCGGCGGAACCTGGTCGGTTATCGATGAGTTTTTAAATCAGTACCGGCAAAACTCCGGTTTCGCGCCCAACAAGCGGCAACCTTTTCCACCAATGGAGACAACATCATGAAAAACGTCGTTATCGTAGGCTACGCACGGTCGCCGTTCACACCGGCGTACAAAGGCGCATTGGCTGGCGTCAGACCGGACGATCTGGCCGCGCAAGTCATCAAAGCGCTGGTTCATGAAACCGGCATCGACCCGAATGACATAGAAGATCTGATTCTGGGCTGCGCCTTCCCGGAAGGTGAACAGGGTCTCAATCTGGCGCGGCTGGTGGTGCATCTGGCGGAATTGCCGGTCAGCATTGCCGGCGTTACCGTCAACCGCTTTTGCGGCTCGTCGATGCAGGCCATACACATCGCTGCCGGCGCTATTCAAATGAATGCTGGGGTAGCGTTTATTTGCGCAGGCGTCGAGTCGATGAGCCGGGTACCGATGGGCGGCTTCAATACCTTGCCCCACCCCGAGCTCTACCGAAACTACCCGCAAGCTTACATCGGCATGGGCGAAACGGCGGAAAATCTGGCGTTGAAATATCATATTCTCCGCACCGATCAAGAGGCCTTTGCCTTAACCAGCCAGCAAAAAACTTATGCCGCCCAACAGCAAGGACGGTTCGCCGATGAAATCATTCCCATCAGACAGGCGAATGGAGAAGACATCACTCTGGACGGTTGTTTGCGACCTGAATCCACCGCCGAGGCGTTAGCGGGACTCAAACCAGCGTTTCTGGAAAACGGCAGTGTCACCGCCGCGACTTCCTCGCCATTGACCGATGGCGCGGCGGCGGTATTGGTGTGTAGCGAGGCCTATGCCGATGCGCACGGATTACCCAAGCTGGCGCGTATCAAATCGATCGCGGTATCGGCCTGTCTACCGGAAATCATGGGTATTGGGCCGGTCGCTGCGACGCAAAAAGCCTTGCACCGTGCTGGTCTGACGCTTGCCGACATCGATATTGTCGAGCTGAACGAGGCCTTTGCCGCCCAGTCTCTTGCCGTGCTTAAGGATTTGCCGATTGCTGCGGAAAGACTCAATCTCGACGGCGGCGCGATTGCTTTAGGCCACCCGCTAGGCGCAACCGGCGCAAGAATTACCGGCAAAGCTGCAAGCCTTTTAAGACGCGAAAACAAACAATTCGCGCTGGCAACCCAATGTATCGGCGGCGGCCAAGGCATTGCCACTATTCTGGAGGCCGTGTCATGAGCATCGAAAAAGTCGCCGTAATCGGCGCCGGCGTCATGGGCGCCGGCATCGCCGCACACATCGCCAATGCTGGCATTGCCGTTGATCTGCTGGACATCGTGCCCAAGGACGGCAACAACCGCAACGCGATAGCCGAAGGCGCGATAGCCAAGCTGCTGAAAACCGAGCCCGCGCCGTTCATGCATCCCAAAAACGCACGGTTGATTACGTCCGGCAATATTGAAGACGATTTGGGCAAACTGGCACAAGCGGACTGGGTGATCGAAGCCGTAATTGAAAATCCGGCGATCAAACAGGCTCTTTACCAACAACTTGAAAGCGTCTGCCGTCCAGACACACTGATTTCCTCCAATACCTCAACCCTGCCGCTGAGTATTTTGACCCGCAATCTGCCGGACAGCTTCAAGCGACGGTTTATGATTACCCACTTTTTTAATCCGCCGCGTTACATGCGTCTTCTAGAACTGGTCGCACCGCCGGAACTGGACCCAGACCTGCTTAAAACCGTCAGCGCCTTCGCCGACATCAAGCTGGGCAAGGGCTGCGTGGTTTGCAACGATACCCCAGGCTTTATCGCCAACCGCATCGGCACTTTCTGGATTCAAACGGCCTTGCTTGAAGCCATCGCGATGAATCTGACGGTGGAACAGTGCGATGCTGCTATGGCCTTGTTGGGCATCCCGAAAACCGGCGTGTTCGGTTTGCTGGATTTGGTTGGCCTGGATCTGATGCCGCATATTCTGGAAAGTTTTAAACAAACCTTGCCGGCAAACGACCGTTTAAGCACCATCGCCGCCGTCCCGCCTTTGTTGCAAAGCATGATTGCAGCAGGATTGACAGGCAGAAAAGGCCAAGGCGGCTTTTATCGGCTACAACCAGGCGCGGGGCATAAAATCAAGGAATCCATCGATCTGCAACAGGGTGAATATCGCCTTAGTGAAAAATTCCAAATCAACGGATTCTCGCATCAACCCGATGACCTAAGGGCATTTTTAACCGGAAGCGGTGCGCTCAATCGTTATACATGGCGGGTATTGGCAAACACGCTCACTTATACCGCAGGCTTGATCCCCGAGATTGCGGCGGACATCGACGCCGTCGATACTGCGATGCGCCTGGGTTATAACTGGCGTTACGGGCCGTTCGAACTACTGGACCGTTTGGGTGTTGACTGGTTCGTTGACAAATTGGCACAGGAAAATCAGCCCATTCCTTATCTATTGACGGACCGGCAAAGCCTGTATCGGACTGAAAACAGGGTGCTGCAATTTAAAGACACATCGAACCACTATCAACCAGTACAGCGCCCTCAAGGCGTATTGTTATTAAGCGACGTCAAGCGGCGCGGCCCTCCCCTATTGAGCAATACCTCTGCCAGTCTGTGGGACATCGGCGACGGCATCGTCTGCCTTGAATTCCACAGCAAAATGAATACGCTGGATCCGGATATTCTCAATCTCATCCAGCAAAGCATCGGCATCATCCGCCAAGACTTCAAAGGCCTGGTGATTTACAACGAGGCTGAAAATTTCTCTGCCGGCGCCAATCTGACCTTGCTGGTACCAGCGATCGTGAAGCAAGACTGGGCAACGGTTAAATACATCATCCGGCTCGGCCAGGAAACTTACCAGGCGCTAAAATACGCTCCGTTCCCGGTGGTCAGTGCGCCGTCCGGATTGGCACTCGGCGGCGGTTGCGAAATCCTGCTGCATTGCGACGCCATTGTCGCCCATGCCGAACTTTACACCGGACTAGTGGAAGTGGGCGTCGGTCTGGTGCCGGGCTGGGGCGGTTGTAAAGAGCTGCTGCGCCGCTGGCTAGCCTTTCCCAAACGTCCCGGCGGGCCTATGCCACCGATTGCCCAGACCTTTGAGACTATAGGCCTTGCCAAGGTATCCAAATCGGCACAGGAAGCGCGGGAGCTGTTATTTCTGTCCAAAAATGACAGCATCACCATGAACAAAGACCGTTTGCTGGCGGATGCCAAAACCCGCGCGTTGGCTCTGACTGAAAATTACCAGCCTCCCGCCCCCGCCGTTTATCCGTTACCGGGGAAAAGCGCTGGGGCAGCGCTGGGTATTGCCGTGCGCAACCTGCATCTGGCTGGCAAGGCCAGCGCCTACGATGTTGAAATTTCCAGGCAACTGGCTTTTGTGCTAAGCGGCGGTGACACCGACATTACTCGGCCTTTGGGCGAGCAAGACCTGCTGAATCTGGAACTGGACGCTTTTTTAACACTGGTGCAGCAACCCGGCACCCTGGCAA
>JBCKWO010000061.1:0-10636 GCA_038922535.1 Methylobacter sp.
CGCAATGTAGGAGCGGATTCGCCGCTCCTACAATATTTTTATTCCAAACCAAAACCGAATTTTGATAAGTTAAAGAGTATAGAGACCGTGTGACTTACCTATTAAAACCGCTGTCAAAATAGCAATAGAGCCCATAAAAAGTTAAAGAGCTAGTTTTTTCTTACCACTGGGACTCGCCTGTTTCAGGATCGTACATTTCATGGACAATCTTGTGCCGATTGGCGATTAACTCTTCAATGCTCGGCGAATTGTTCATAGCACGGGAAATCGCCAGTTTCATCGCTTCATAATTGGTGCGATATAAATCTTTACGATCCAGATCAGGGTTAGTCGCGCATTCCGGGGCTATCCACAGCATCGCAATAATGCACAAATCATTAGCCTGATCGGCAGGAATAACACCAGCGATCACACTATCCAGCACCGCATCCGCTACTGCCGACTGCACCGGACCGCCGAACAGATTCACATAGTCGGTGGACTTAATGGTGACCTTGGGAACCATAATCGTCGCAGGCTTCACTTGCTGATTGCAGGCCCGAATGGCGAACATGCGGGTATGCCCTGCGGTTTGCCCCATTAGGTTGGCAAACGCATGACCGGCAGGCCCTTTCACGCTGCCTATCAATATTTCCGGCATGGCGTCCGTGCCTTGGCCGTCACTAGAAAACACCGTCGCTTCGCCGGTTCTGAACCAAATTGTGTCTGACATTACGTAACCTCAAAAGAATAAGAAAAACCACTATTTTATGCTGGATAGGGACGGAGGTGCAACAAGGTTCAAGGCAATAAAATCATTTTAGAGCTCATCGAAAGTGCCTGGGAGCAATGGTTTTGAAGCAATGACCCAATTTTCTGATGACTTTAGGTGTAGCTTTTCGACTACATTTGTCAATCAAAGATACAGGGATTCATAATTTGTTAATCTCCCCGCCAATTAAACTAACCCAAAACCATCACCCATAAAAAAGGCCGGAGAATATCCGGCCTTTTTCGTTTCTTAATAATTAATGCAACAACCCCTGCAATAATCCGTTCAATTTATGCACAAAAGCAGCCGGATCATCCAGCTGACCACCTTCGCTCAGGATCGCTTGATCGAACAGGATATGGGCTAAGTCGGCAAAACGGCTATCGTCTTGCTCTTCTTTCATCTTGACCACCAGCGGATGAGTTGGGTTAAGCTCGAAGATCGGCTTTCTGCCCATTCCCATGCCTAGGCCTTGTCCGGCATCTTTCATGATTCTTTCCATGTTCAGGCTCATGCCATACACGTCGGCAACCAGACAGGCGGGCGATTCGGTCAAACGATGGCTCAAGCGCACTTCGCTGACTTTGTCGGCCAGCACTTCTTTGATCTGCTTGAGCACCGCTTCAAAATCCTTGCTGACTTCTTCTTGCGCGGCTTTGTCTTCTTCGCTATCCAATATGACCGAATCCAAATCGCCTTTGGCGACAGATTGAAGATGTTTGTCGTCGAATTCGTCCAAGTTAGACACCAGCCATTCGTCGATACGATCCGATAACAATAAGACTTCAATGCCTTTCTTACGGAAAATTTCCAGATGCGGGCTGTTCTTTGCGGCCGAGAAACTGTCTGCGGTGACATAATAAATCTTGTCCTGCCCTTCTTTCATGCGGCTGACATAAGCTTCCAACGAGACTTCCTGTTTATCAGTGTCGGCCAGTGTCGAAGCGAAACGCAGCAATTTTGCGACCCGCGCTTTGTTGCCGTGATCTTCTATCGGGCCTTCTTTGATGACTTGACCGAATTGTGACCAGAATGTCGCGTATTTTTCCGGCTCAGTCTTGGCCAGATCTTCGAGCATACTCAGCACTTTTTTAACTGCACCGGATTTGATGGTGCTGATTTGCTTGCTTTGTTGCAGAATTTCCCGCGATACGTTTAGCGGCAGAGAATTGGCATCGATAATACCTCTGATAAAGCGCAAATAACGCGGCATCAGCTGCTCGGCATCGTCGGTGATGAACACTTTGCGTATATACAGTTTCACGCCGTGCTTGGCGTCTCTATCCCATAAGTCAAAAGGCGCACGTGACGGTACATAAAGTAGCAAGGTGTATTCATTGGTACCTTCAACTTTGCTGTGTACATGGGTTAGCGGATCTTGATAATCGTGGCCTACATGCTTGTAAAATTCGTTGTAAGCTTCGTCGGAAATCTCCTGACGGGCTTTAGTCCATAATGCGGAAGCCGAGTTAACGGTCTCTTCAACGATTTCTACGGGTTTCTCTTCTTCGCCTTCTTCAGCCATAGACGGCATGACTTCTTTGTCCATGACGATAGGCAGGGAAATATGGTCGGAGAACTTTCTGACGATGGAGCGGATGCGATAACCGTCCAAGAAATCGCTTTCAGCTTCTTTCAAATGTAATACGATTTCGGTTCCGCGCTGAGGTTTTTCTACCGATTCCAGCGTGTAATCGCCCTCACCAGCCGATTCCCAACGTACGCCGTCGCTGTTGTCGGCACCTGCCTTACGGGTAGTTAAGGTGACTTTATCGGCAACGATAAACGCCGAGTAAAAACCCACGCCGAACTGACCGATCAATTCGCTGTCTTTGGCCTGGTCGCCGGTTAAGGCTTGAAAAAACTGTTTGGTGCCTGATTTTGCAATAGTGCCGATATGTTCTTGAACTTCTGCACGGGTCATACCGATACCATTATCGATAACGGTGATGGTGCGCTTTTCTTTGTCGTATTCCAGGCGGATTTTCAGCTCACTGTCGCCTTCATACAGGCTGTCATTGGACAATGCTTCAAAGCGCAATTTGTCTGCCGCATCTGACGCATTGGAAATCAATTCACGTAAAAATATTTCCTTATTACTATATAAAGAATGAATCATTAAGTGCAGCAGGTGTTTAACTTCGGTTTCAAAGCCTAAGGTTTCTTTTTTTGCTTCAACAGTCATGTTTATTAATCCTGATTAATTATAATTAACGCCAATATTGGGACGCATTGGCTTTTTTTCAAGCCCAAACCAGACAGATAGAATACAAGGTTAAGTAATCTTTTTCAGTGATCTTCAAACAGAGCCGAACGTCATTCAATGCAAAACCGATCAATAATCCGCCAAAATGCCTAATACTCATCTGCTTTCAACAATCGGTTTTCCCGCCATCCTGGCCTCTTCAAGTCATGATATAAAGAATTCATTGACGTCTCTTCAGGCGACAAACATCAGGCAAATGTCTAACAGCGTTTCCCACGGCTCACCTTGCTGCCGACCTTTAATCTGCCGATCCGCTTTTGCAC
This sequence comes from Methylobacter sp., assembly GCA_038922535.1. GTDB lineage: Bacteria > Pseudomonadota > Gammaproteobacteria > Methylococcales > Methylomonadaceae > Methylobacter_A. Next base: position 3,281 of record JBCKWO010000061.1, read on the forward strand.
TCAACACCAGTATGCTGTTAAGGGCATTATCATCCAACCTGCTCAACGCCTCGCTAACCAGTTGCTGGCGCTTGTCCAAAATTTGGTTGTTTTTAAAGGCTATCGCTCTGTTTTGCCCTTGAGCTAGCGCCAGCTTAATCTTGATTAAGACCCGAGCTTCGCGCGTCAACGCCCATAACACCACCGGAGCCGCAACGCCTTCCGCCCGCAAGCCAGACAATATCTTTAAGATGCGCCCCACCTTGGCTGCCAGCACGCTATCCATCAGTTTAAACACATCAAACCGGGAACTGTCGGCCACTGCATCGCTTATCTGCTGCCGGCTTAACTGACCGGCACCGTATAGCACATAAAGTTTTTCTATTTCCTGAGCGGCTGCCAACAGATTGCCTTCAATTCTGGAAGCCAGTATCTCTACGCCTTCCGTTTCGGCCTGTAGTCCGCGCCGCTGCAATCTTTGCTGCAACCAACGCATCAAGTCCCGCCCTTCCAGCGGCCAGACCTGAATAATGCAACCGGCCTTATCCAAAGCCTGGAACCAGCGCGATTTTAATGAAGCACCGGCCATCTTTGCGGCGGTAATCAGCAACAGCGTGTCTTCCGTCCGCCGCGCCAGTTCCCGACTGGCTTGCGGCATACACACCATCCCTGGCGATAGTCGTTCGCAATAAGCGATTAAAGCCTTTGAACCCTCAGCCCCCGGCGTACCGGTGGGCAACCTTAAATCGATAATCTTTTTATCGGCAAAAATTGATAAGGAACCGGCCGATACCGTTAATTCATGCCATGAGAATCCGGCGTCCGCAACCAGCACCTCGCGCACGTCATAACCTGCATTTCGTGCCGCAGCCCTGACCGCATCCGCCATCTCGCCCAGCTGCAACGGCTCGTCACCGCTAATAAAATAAACCGGGGACAAGCCCTTTTGCAGTGCCGCAGCCAGCTGTTCAGGCTTGAGTCGCATGTTATCTCGCGCCTGCCTCTAAGACGACCCTGGCACGGTTAATAATAGTACTTACGGCCTGTTGATACATTTCGTTGCGTATCCCCGCTTCTTCAGCGTCTTTGGCGATCACAAATTGCTGATCATTGTAATAATCACGCCTGATTTCAACGGACTGCCGCTCCATCAACAAAGTATCCTTGGCATTGGCAAGCTCATAGTCCAGACGGTAGCTCAGTTCAAACTCGTTAGACTTGCCTCGGGAACTCAGCGACAACACGCGTCGATCAAAATTCTCGTTAAATATCTTGATAACGATACCCGCCTCCTTACGGGAGTCTGAAATCTTTGCCGAAGATGCTCTCATAACCTGTTTGAATTGTTCAAGTAGCGGCGCGGAACCGCCCTCTACATAGATATTTTTCATATTTGCAGGCAATTCCAAAGAACCCCGCAAATGATAGCCGCAAGCGTTCAACATCAAAGCCATAACAAAAATAACTGCTTTTTTTGTTAGCACTGGTTTTATTAACATAGCCTCCCCTTAAACAACAATATTGACCAATTTTTTAGGCACTACGATCACCTTCCTAACCGGTTTGTCCTCAATAAAACGCTTAACATGCTCATCACGCAGCGCCATTGCCTCTATTTCTTCTTTAGACGCCGAGACCGACACCGTCATTTTGCTGCGCAATTTACCGTTAACCTGTAGCACCAACTCCAAGGTATCCTGCTCCAAAGCCGTTGCATCAACCTCAGGCCATGATGCGGTGACCACCGCTTGCTGATGCCCCAAATCCAGCCACAGTTGGTGGCAGATATGCGGCACTATCGGCGACAGCATCAACACAATGGCTTCCAACGCTTCCTGGCGGATCGCCTTGCCGTTGTCGGTATCATCGACAAATTTGGACAGGGTGTTGATGAGCTCCATATTCGCCGCAATAACGGTGTTGAAGGTATAACGCCTGCCGAAATCGTCGGTTGCTTTCTGGATAGTCAGATGCAACTGGCGGCGCACCGCCTGCTGCTCGTCAGTTAATGTTGGCTTATCCAGCGGCTTCGTAGAACCGCCAGTCTCGCAATGCAGATAAGCCTGTTTCCAGAGCCGTTTCAGGAACCTGAACGCACCGTCCACACCAGTGTCCGACCATTCCAGCGATTGCTCCGGCGGCGCTGCAAACATGATAAATAGACGCACGGTATCGGCGCCGTATTGATCGATCAGGCCTTGCGGATCAACAGTGTTGCCCTTGGATTTGGACATTTTGCTGCCGTCTTTTAACACCATGCCTTGGGTCAGCAGTTTTTTGAACGGCTCATCGCAAATCAGCAAGCCTTCATCGCGAAGCAATTTGGTATAAAACCGCGCATACAGCAAATGCAAAATAGCATGTTCGATGCCGCCGATATAATGATCGACCGGCAGCCAATATTTGGCGCTTTCAGCGAGCATACCGTCCGGGTTGTTGCCTGCAAACCGCGCAAAATACCAGGACGATTCCATAAAGGTGTCAAAGGTATCGGTTTCGCGACGCGCAGCCTTGCCACAGGTTGGGCAAGTCGTATGAGAGAAAGTCGGGTGAGCCACCAATGGCGATTGCGAGCCGTCCAGCACCACGTCTCTTGGCAATTCCACCGGCAAATCTTGCTCGGGAACCGGAACCGTACCGCAATCGTCGCAATAAATAACCGGAATCGGCGCGCCCCAGTAACGCTGACGGGAAACGCCCCAGTCGCGCAACCTGTAATTGGTTTTACGCTGGCCTTTATGGTCTTTTTCCAACGCTTCGGCAATGGCGACAAAAGCCTGCGCCGAGCTCAAACCGTCAAATGCGCCGGAATTTTTCAACACACCTTTTACGGTGTAAGCCTGCTCCGAACAATCATCTTTTTCGCCGTCTTTGGCAAAAATAACCTGTTTGATCGCGATGCCGTACTTAAGTGCAAACTCAAAATCGCGTTGATCATGGGCAGGAACCGACATCACCGCGCCAGTGCCGTAACCCATTAACACGAAATTGGCGATCCACACAGGAACTTCTTCACCGGTAATCGGATGCAGCGCTTTAATGCCTGAATCGATGCCGCGTTTTTCCATGGTTTCCATGGCCGCTTCTGATGTTTCCATCATCTTGCAATCGGCTATGAATGTGCTGATTTCAGCATTGGTTTCCGCCGCTTTTAACGCCAGCGGATGTTCCGCCGCCACGGCAAGATAAGTCACTCCCATCAGTGTGTCGGGGCGTGTGGTGTAGATGCTCACAGGCTGATTCAACTGAGGCACTGAGAAAATCATCTCCACACCTTCAGAGCGACCTATCCAGTTGGCTTGCATGGTTTTAACCTGCTCCGGCCAGCCGTCCAGCGTCTCCAGCGAAGCCAGCAATTCATCCGCATAAGCGGTGATCTTTAAAAACCACTGGGCGATTTCTTTGCGTTCAACCTGCGTGTCGCAACGCCAGCAGCAGCCGTTGATGACTTGCTCATTAGCCAAGACGGTCATGTCATGCGGACACCAATTGACCGGTGCGGTTTTTTTTATAAACCAGGCCTTTCTTCAACAACTTCAGAAAAAACCATTGCTCCCACTTATAATATTCAGGATCACACGTAGCTAATTCGCGGCTCCAGTCATAGCCGAAACCCAGCTGTTTGAACTGGTCGCGCATAGTGTCGATGTTGCTGTAGGTCCAGTCGGCCGGATGTACGCCGTGCTGCATCGCGGCATTTTCCGCCGGCAGTCCGAACGCGTCCCAGCCCATCGGCTGCATGACATTTTTGCCCAACATGCGCTGATAACGGCTGATGACATCGCCGATGGTGTAGTTGCGGACATGCCCCATGTGCAGTTTGCCGCTGGGGTAGGGGAACATCGACAAGCAATAAAACTTTTCGGCACCTGATCCCGACAGGTTTGCGGCATACACACCATCATCCCTGGCGATAAACACGCCTGAAGCGTCCCAGGCGGCCTGTACTTCTTGCTCGATTGCCAACGGCTTATAATTTTCTTGCATCCTTCTCGTCTTTTACCAGTCAAAAGCGTTAGAATACCGTACAGTTGCTTAAATCTAAAGCGCCATTTTCAGGAGTTGAACCCTATGAATAAAAACAAACTTGTCTCCGCGTATCTAGATCTAATGAACCATCTCTATGAAACCATGGACGATACGCTGCATTCTTTTGCCGAAGCGCTAGAAATATCCAAAGGAAAAACCGCAAAAAACAGTGATTTGACCAGCGATGAACTGGACAAGGTTTCTGAGTTTGTTAAACGCGACATTGAACATGCGGCGCACGGTTTGTCGACTGAGGAAGATAAGGACTCGCTGTCCGAGTGGTTTAAATTCGATATTGAGTTGATTGAAAACTTCGCGCTGGATGCTTTTTTAAGCCTGGCCGATAAAACCCGTCTGGAACTAGCCAAGCTCGAACAATTAGCCAAAGCGCACACCTATCACAGCGGCGACATTACCGTGCCGGGAACTTTTACCTGCGACGACTGCGGCAAGGAAATTGCCTTTAAAACAGCCAGTGAAATTCCTGAATGTCCGCAATGTCATGGTAAAACCTTTATCCGCATTTGATATTACCGGCTCAAGGCTTATAATGCGACTTTCAACTATTTGATTTAACGGGGATAACATGCGCAGAGTCATTTTCAACCAGAAAGGCGGCGTCGGCAAATCTACTATTACTTGCAATTTGGCCGCCATCAGTGCTGTTGAAGGCAAGCGTACCTTAGTCGTCGATCTCGATATTCAAGGCAACTCAACACAATACCTGCTCGGCAATAAAATCAGCGATAGCGATAAAACCATCGCCCATTTCTTTAAAGATTGCCTGAGCCTGTCCCTGTTCGGCGGCGGCGCATCCGGCTCCGGCCTTGAAAGCGCGATACATGAGACCCCGTTCCCAAACCTGTTCGTACTCCCCTCCCACCCCGAGCTTGAGCCATTGCAAAGTCGCTTGGAATCGCGGATGAAAATATTTAAATTAAAAGAAGCGCTGGAAAAACTTGAGGGTTTCGATGAAATCTATATGGATACACCGCCTGTCCTGAACTTCTACAGCCAGTCTGCATTAATTGCCGCCGAGAAATGTTTGATCCCTTTCGATTGCGATACCTTTGCTAGAGAAGCTCTGTATTCGCTGATGCAGGTAATCGCGGAAGTTAAAGCCGACCACAACCAAGCTCTTGAGATTGAAGGCATCATCGTCAACCAATATCAAAGACAAGCCAACCTGCCCCGTCAATTGGTCGAGGAGCTTATTGCCGAAGGCCTGCCCGTGCTAGCAGCAATGATCTCGCCATCGGTCAAGGTTAGGGAGTCGCACTCAGAATCGAAACCGCTGGTGCATTATGTCCCCAACCATAAGCTGACTGACGAATACCGTGCGTTACATGCGTTGCTTCATGGCAGTTAACGAGTAGACTGGAATAAGCCTGTTGAAGCGCAAGCGAAAACAGGGCGTTTCTGGTCCGCATCAAGAAATACCTCGTTTGCTCCAGCCTCACTGCCATTAAGTTAAAAAATAATTATGGTTAGATGTCGTGGGCGCGAATTTATTCGCGCCGTATAAGCTTTAAAAGCGCGAATAAATTCGCGACCACAATATATAAATTCTTAACTTAATGGCAGTGACGCTCCAGCGGTGCGAGTCGCAGATCACCCCACACAATCACACCACATCCTTTACCATGAACAGCGCTTCCCTCCGCATTCTTAAGCCCTGGCTACTGCCCATCCTGTCCGGCGTTCTGATCGGCACCAGTTACATCCCCTTCCCGCCCTGGGCCTCTTTGTTCTGTTTCGTACCGCTGTGGATGTTCTGGAACCGGCAAACCAGCTTGAAGGGTGTTTTCCTGGGCGGCATGGTCACCTCGTTCGTGTTCACGCTGATCGGTTTTAACTGGGTTACTTACCTGCTGCATGAATTTGCCCATCTGGACTGGCCTGTGGCGGTCATCGGCATGGTGGTTTACGGTTTGATCGCTCATTTGTTTGTGCCGTTGGCCGGTGTGCTCTGGTTTTGGGGGCGAAATAAATTCCAATGGTCGGAACGGCTTTCGCTGGGATTGATGGCGCTGATCACCACGCTTTGCGAAGCCTACTCGCTGACCTTGTTCGACTGGAACTTCGGTTACTCTTGGTACGGCTCGAACATCCCCGTTTACCAGTGGGCGGAAATCATCGGCTTTAGCGGACTGAGCGCCGCGACGTTATTGTGCAACCTGCCGCTTTATATCGCCTGGGAACAGCGCAAACACTACACCGGCAAAATCATCCTGGCCGCTGTCGTTGCAGGTTTCATGCTGCTCAATATCGGCGGCCTATGGCTGAAAAACAGATTGCCACAACCGGATGCGTCGTTTAAAACACTGCTGATTCAGGCCTACATCGAAAACTCGGAAAAAATGGCCGCCGAATTAGGCAAAGGCTACGGCAAAGAAATATTCAACCGCTATACCGCGCTGACCGATACCGCGCTCAAAGCCCATAAAGACGCAAAAATCGACTTCGCCATTTGGCCTGAAACCGCATTTCCGGCCTTGCTGGGAGAGCAATTTAAATTTGACGACTATCCCGTAGCGCTGGCTGAATTCCTACACGCACGGCAACTGCCGCTGATTACCGGCGCGTACAGTGTCGATGAACCGTCCCGCCTGATCACCAACTCCCTGTTCGTATTGAACAAGGATGGCGAGATCGTGCCGCCGCATTACAGTAAATCGATCCTGCTGGCTTTTGGCGAATACATCCCCGGCGAACAACTGTTCCCCGAAATTCGCAACTGGCTGCCGCCCACCGGCCACTTTGCCAGAGGCCACGGCCCGACTGAATTACTGCACTGGAACGGCTATAAAATAGGCGCGCAAATCTGCTACGAAAGCCTGTTCCCAGGATTTACGCGCTCGCTGGCCGAACTCGGCGCACAGTTCATCGTCAACGTCACCAACGACTCCTGGTACGGCGCATGGCAGGAGCCCTACCAGCACATGTACATGACCCTGGCTCGCGGCGTAGAATTTCGCCGCCCGGTATTGCGCGTCACCAACACCGGCATCTCCACCGTATCGCTGGCGTCGGGAGAAATCCTGGAACGCTCGCCGATACATCAGGCTTGGGCAGGCTTATACGAAGTGCCTTATTTAAAAAACCCGCCCGCCACCTTTTATCAAAAGGGGTTCTGGCTGGTGCCGGGTTTGTTGTGGGGAGCGTTGGTTTTGTTGTTGGGGATTGGGGTTGTAAAACGTAACGGTACGAGTGATTAGCCGGGTAGGTTGGGCATGCTGTTTATGCCCAACATTTCCATGCATCCAATAAATAGCATATTTCAAATTTACCCATCACCGAATACAAAAATGTTGGGCAACAAAAAGCTGTTGCCCAACCTACCCACTG
>JBCKWO010000062.1:0-10351 GCA_038922535.1 Methylobacter sp.
ATTAGATTCTGGCAACTTGAACAGCCATTCTGGCATGTTGAACACCGATTCTGGAAAAACCCCAAAAAGTGTTCAGCTTGAAACCAGAATCAGTGTTCAAATTAAATCAGAATAGGTGTTCAGATTGGATCAGAATGAGTGTTCAAGTTGGGCCAGAATATGCAACAACGAGGTTGATTCGATATAATGCTACCGTGCAGGAAAATAATGCTCTAAAAGAGGGAGGACAATGACTGATAACAATAATGAAAAACACAAAATAGTGATTGTAGACGGAGGGACGACCCTGTTGACGCTGTCTAATCTGTTCCGGCGTAGCGCTTATGCAAAAATAAAAATGCATTAGAATCTTTTCTGCACCTACGATTGCGTAGTTGCTTTTTTATCACCCTACAAAGACCAATAACATGTTTGAAATTGAATACGAATTCCGCGAAGAAGATTTAATCCATTTTAATGAAATACAGTTCATGAGAAATGAGGAAATACAGCAAAACATCAGGAAAAACCGCTGGATAGTGCCGGGCATCATGGGGCTTATCGGTTCGTTTTATTATTTTTATTATGGCGATATGATGTCGTCGGGATATATCATCGTTATTGCTGTGCTCTGGGCGTTGCTGTCGCCAAGAATAATGATGCTGGATTTGCGCAGACAGATCCTTAAAAATTACACACCTAAAGAAAAAATCAATATGTTTGGCACTTATACGCTGACCATTGATCCTGCCAATCCCAGTTATTTGTTGGAAAAATCGCCCAGCGGCAAACATAAAATGGCCTGGAGCGAATTGGTCAGGGTGGAATACGGCAAGCGGTATGTTTATATCTATATCAATTTGAGCACCGCGCTGGTTATTCCGGTGGAAACGGTCAAAAAAGGTAATCTTGAGCAGTTTGCCGAGCAGGCGGAGCAAATGATTGAGCGTGCAGCGTAGAATTTCCTAGCACGTAGGATGGGTAGAGCACCAAAAGTAGGCGCCTCTAGGCGACGCGAAACCCATCGCATAGGTGATGGTTTAGGATGGGTTTCGGCTACCGCCTCTACCCATCCTACAAGCTTTTTCCTTGAACTTTTTACCTTGAGCCTTAATGCTAAACTTTAGAAATATAACCCTTCGTCGCGGCGTAAGGGTACTGTTTGCCAATTCTTCATTCACTATCCATAAAGGCCAAAAAGTGGGCTTTACCGGTGCAAACGGCGCGGGCAAATCCAGTTTTTTTGCGCTGGTCAAAGGCGAGTTGCATTTGGATGATGGTAATTTTTCGATGCCGCCGGGGTTGGAAATCGCTCATGTTGCGCAGGAATCAGCGGCCTCCAGCCGCTCCGCGATCGATTATGTGATTGACGGCGACCAGCCGTTAAGACGTTTAGAAGCGCAATTGGCCGTTGCCGAACAGGCCGATGACGGCTTAAAACAAGCCGAATTACATGCCGCCTTGGATACCGTCGGCGGTTATACCGCACAGGCCAGGGCCTCGCGGCTGATGAACGGCTTGGGCTTTACCTCCGATCAGGAAAACAATGCGGTCAATTCGTTTTCCGGCGGCTGGCGGATGCGGCTTAATCTGGCTCAGGCCTTGATGTGCCGCTCGGATGTATTGTTGCTTGATGAGCCTACCAACCATCTGGATCTGGATGCGGTAATCTGGTTGCAAGACTGGTTGTGTAAATATCCTGGCACTTTGTTGCTGATTTCTCATGACCGGGATTTTTTGGATACCATCACCGACCACATCGTCCATATCGAACAGAACAAGGCCGAAATTTATACCGGCAATTATTCGGCGTTCGAACGGATGCGCGCCGAAAAGCTCGCGCAACAGCAATCGTCCTATCTGAAGCAGCAACGGGAAATCGCCCATATCCAGAGCTTTGTTGACCGATTTAAGGCGCAGGCCACGAAAGCCAAGCAAGCGCAAAGCCGGATTAAAGCGCTGGAACGCATGGAACTGATTGCGCAGGCGCATGTCGATTCGCCGTTCGATTTTAGCTTTGCCAAACCGGGAAAAATGCCTAACCCGTTATTGACTCTGGATAAGGTCGATATTGGTTACGGGCAAACCTGCGTTATTAAACAGGCGGGATTGTCGATTTCGCCGGGCGACCGTATCGGGCTTTTAGGCCCGAATGGCGCGGGAAAATCTAGCCTGATTAAAGTGCTGGCTGGCGATATGCAGCCGTTGTCCGGCAACAGGAATGCAGCAGAAACGTTAAAAATCGGCTATTTTGCCCAGCACCAACTGGAGCAATTGCACCTTGATGAAAGTCCGTTGTGGCACTTGCAGCAACTGGACAAGCAGGCGACCGAGAAAGATTTACGCAATTTTCTAGGTGGTTTCGATTTTTGCGGCGACAAGGTCATGGCAATCGTCAAACCTTTTTCCGGCGGCGAAAAAGCGCGTCTGGTCTTGGCGCTGCTGGTTTATCAAAATCCGAACCTATTGCTGCTGGATGAGCCGACCAACCATCTGGATTTGGACATGCGTCACGCCTTGAACGTGGCCTTACAGGATTATGAAGGTGCGATAGTAGTGATCTCGCATGACCGGCATTTATTGCGCTCGGTGACCGATCAGTTATTATTGGTTGCGGGTGGCAAGGTGCAGCCCTTCGACGGTGATCTTGACGATTACCGCTTGTGGCTGACCGAGCAGAAAAAAGGCGAAGAAAAAATCGATGCCGATAGTGCGCAGACGGTATCGAGAAAAGACCAGCGAAAACTGGATGCAGAACGCCGACAAAGGCACAAACCTTTATTCGACGCCCTGAAAAAAACTGAAATCGCTGTTGAAAAATATCATCATGAACAGCGGCAACTGGAGCATCAGTTGGCCGATCCGGCCATTTATGCGGAATCGGAAAAAGCGCAGTTAAAGAAGCTGATGGAGTGGAAAGTGAAGGTCGATAAGGCGCTGGATGATGCCGAAACGGCCTGGATGGAAGCTGAGGAAAAAATCGAAGCGGCTAAATGAGGGTGTAGGGGCGACCGACTGGTCACCCGTTGACAGGAAAAACCATGTTTGAAATCATAAAATTATTATTCGATATTTGCCTGTTTAAAAAAGGCCCTCAGGATTTACCATCCTCCTTATGGTTGTTGCGGGTGTTGATTGGTGTCGATGTGATCGTCAGTTTTTTTATGGTCAGTATTCGTACGGACTGGCTTACCTCGCTGTTGCAGGCTATTGTCTCAGCCTTACTGATTGTCGGATTTAGCGGGTTTATGTTATACGTAGCTCGAAAGCGTGGGCGGTTTTATCAAACGACTGGCGCTTTATTGGGTATTGATGCGATGATCAGTTTCTTTGCGTTGCCGGGAATGGCGTCAATGATGATTGGAAGGGTCGCTTTATTGGCATTTATTACAACGATAGCCTTAATGATTTGGCATTGGGCAGTTACCGGGCATATCATTCGCAATGCGCTGGGACAAACCTTGACGTTTAGTTTGGGCGTGGCGTTTTTATACCTACTGGGATCTTATCAGGTGATGGCTTTATTGTTTCCTGAAGTTGCGGGCGTTAAATAGGAAGAATCATGGAAAGCTATAAACATATATTACTGGCGGCGGACTTTTCTGAGCACGGCGAAGCCGTCGCCGATAGAGCCAAAGACTTGGCCGAACAATATCAGGCGAAACTGAGTGTTGTCAATGTGATGGATAATTTGCTGATCGCCGATGCGGCTTACGGTTCGACTATCCCTTTTGATCTTGATTTAACCGCCGAGTTAATGGCTGCGGCAAAAAAGAGACTAGCCAAGCTGGCTGATAGTCTTAATATTGCCGAAGACTGTCGGTGGCTTGAAACAGGTAGCCCTAAATTGGAAATAATCCGGGTTGCTGAAGAAAATAAGGTGGATTTAATCGTCGTCGGCTCGCATGGACGGCACGGATTCGCCCTGTTGCTGGGTTCGACTGCAAACGGAGTGCTGCATCACGCCTTGTGTGATGTTTTAGCCGTGCGTTTGCATGATGATTGATCTTAATGTGAGATCAAGCTGGAGTGACATAACGACCCATGGGGCGTTCTAATTTTAAAGGTAAATGATAAATGATTGGACAGATTGAAAGTTACGATCCCGACAAGCAAACTGGGGTAATAAGAAGTGAGAGCGCGTTGTTTACGTTTCATTTGGAAGATTGGGCGGCGAGTGTGCCGCCAGATGTAGACGATGACGTAAACTTTGATGCTGAAGGAACCAGTGCCAACAATATCAAGTTGGTGGGCGCGTATTTGGAACCGCTTAAAGCCGTTAAATACAAATATCTGGCCGCTGTGTTGGCGTTATTGTTGGGGCTCACAGGTGCGCACCGATTTTATCTGGGCTTTTACCGGCTGGGTTTTATCCAATTAGCGTTGGGGACGATACTTATAGTGGCGGGAGCCCCTGGATTTGCTTGGCTCTGGGGCTTTATAGAGGGCGTTCTGATTTTTGGCGGGCAGATCTATCTAGACGCCAAAGGTCGCCCTTTAAAATAGCTTTTTAAAAATCGGTAGGCAAAAAAAAAGCCCTTGTGATGAATCATCACAAGGGCTTTTTTTAAATCCGGTTATGCTTATTTGGGATAAACATTAGCGGCGGTTAAGCCTTTTGGACCTGATTCGATGTCAAACGTGACGGTGTCGCCTTCAGTCAGCGTCTTGAAACCATCGCCCTGAATAACTGAATGGTGAACAAAAACATCTTCGCCGCCGTCAGCAGGTGCAATAAAACCAAAACCCTTCGTGTTGTTAAACCACTTTACAGTGCCTGTTGCCATTTTGAAACTCCTAAAAATAAAAACTTACGGTTAACACAGAACTACAACATTGATAACCGGACAACCTAACAACTTAGGAATCCCTTAACTCAACATCTGTTTTCTGACTTGGGTATTGTACTGTTTTTTTTATGATTGTCATCAGCAGATTTTATAAAAAGCCGTCCAGAGCGTACGGCCTAGACATACGCCTTAATCACTCGTCTTCCTGCTGCTCAATCTTATCCAGTCGGGCTTCCAAAGCGGCATCATCGGGCGTTTGATAATCGCCGTCTGGCTTAGGTGCAAAAAGCCGAGAACATACCAAGCCCAGCTCAAACAGCATCCACATCGGCACCGCCAGCAAGGTTTGCGATATGGCGTCGGGCGGGGTTAAAAACGCCCCCACGATAAACGCGCCGACGATCACATAAGGACGTTTTTCGGCGAGATCTGCTGGGGTCACCAATCCAGTCCAGACCAAGACGATGGTGAATATCGGCACTTCAAAGCAAACGCCAAACGCAAAAAACAGGGCTAAAACAAAATCGAGGTACTTGGCAATGTCGGTCATTACCGCAACGCCTTCCGGCGCTGCGGTCGTCAAAAAGCCGAAAACCAGCGGAAAAACCACGAAGTAGGCAAAGGCAACCCCCATATAAAACAGCAGGGTACTGGCGATCAGCAACGGCAAAATCATCCGTCGTTCCCGTTTATACAAGCCTGGAGCGACAAACGCCCAGAACTGATACAAGATAAAGGGAACCGAAATAAAAACCGAGACGACCAACACCAGTTTAAATGGCGTGAAAAAAGGCGAGGCCACATCGATAGCGATCATGGTGCTGTTTTTCGGCATGTGTTGCAGCAAGGGACCGGCCAAGAAGCTGTAGATTTCGTTCGCGTATGACGCCAGCCCCAAAAATACGACTAACACGCATAAAACCGAGCGCAACAGGCGGTTGCGCAGTTCAATCAGATGGCTGATAAGCGGCTGCGTGCCCTCGTTAAAATTATTTGAACTCATCGGGTTCGGTGTTGTCTGTCGGTGACAGCTTCGTGCGGGACTCCACCCCTGTGATGAGCGTAGTCGAACCATCTTCAGTTGTTGCGATTGCCTGTAGCGGGTCTAGCGTGGATTTGAGTGTGTTGGATGTTTCGTCGAGCATTTGCTGAATATTTTGTAGGTCAGACTGCTCTTTAAATATCTGGCGCAGTTCTTCGGCTTGCAGTTCCAACTTGATTTCTTCCTTGACCGAAGCCACCATGCTGCGGGTCTTGCCCAGCCAGTATCCGGCAATTCTGGCCACTTTGGGTAGCCTTTCGGGGCCGATCACCAATAAGCTGACCAAGCCAATCAGGCAAAGTTCCGAGAATCCGACATCAAACATGGGTGTTAATCTTTATCGGATTTGGAAGTGACTTCGCCTTCAATGGCTCCGCCTTTGTCTTCGGCGGGATTGCCTTCCTCTCCTTCTTTCATGGCACTACGAAAGCCCTTGATGGCTCCGCCCAAATCCGCGCCTATATTGCGCAGACGCTTGGTGCCGAACACGACCACGACGATGGCTAATACAACTAATAAGTGAGTAACGCTAAGACCCATTTTCAACTCCTGCTAGACGCTGCATTACAACGCCTTTACTTGTTACGTTGCGCCTTTTCTTCCAGACCGGACAAGCCGAATCGACGTTGCAGTTCCTGCAATACATCATCCGGACCCAGTCCCTGATCGGCCAACAACACCATGCAATGAAACCACAAATCGGCAGTTTCATAAATAATTTGTTTTTTGTCGCCGCCTTTAGCGGCGATAACGGTTTCCGTGGCTTCTTCGCCGATTTTTTTCAGGATGCTATCCAGCCCTTTGGCATACAGGCTGGCGACATAGGATTTATCGGCAGGTTCCAGTTTACGCTGTTCCAGAATTTGCGCCAGTTGTTGCAATACGTCGCTCATGATTTTTTATAAATAGCTTCAGGATCTTTCAAAACCGGCTCAACCGTTTGCCATTGCCCGTCAATCAGGCTGCGGTAAAAACAGCTTTCGCGACCCGTGTGGCAGGCAATGCCGCCTTCCTGTTCAATTTTAAGCAAAATAACGTCTTCATCGCAATCCAGAAATAGATCTATAACTTTCTGCCTGTTTCCGGATTCCTCACCTTTACGCCATAATTTTTTGCGTGATCTTGACCAGTAAACCGAATAACCTTCGGCAACCGTTAAAGCTAATGACTCGCGATTCATCCAGGCGAACATTAATACTTTTCCGGTTTCGGCCTGTTGCGCAATAGCCGGTATCAAACCATCTTCCGTCCAGCGCAACTCGTCCAGCCATGATGAGCTCACAAGCGCACCTCTATACCGCGTGAGGCCATATGCTGTTTGGCCTGCTCAATAGTGTATTCGGCAAAATGAAAAATGCTGGCGGCCAACACCGCATCGGCTTTGCCTTCAATAACGCCGTCAGCCAGATGATCGAGATTGCCTACGCCGCCAGAGGCAATCACCGGGACTGTTACTGCCTCGCTAATGGCGCGGGTTAACGGTAAATCGAAACCTTCTCGGGTTCCGTCCCTGTCCATGCTGGTCAACAGAATCTCTCCTGCCCCATAGTCGACCATTTTTTTTGCCCAGGCAATCGCATCGATGCCTGTGGGCTTCCGGCCACCGTGAGTGAAAATCTCCCACCGACTGGGTTCCCCAGGCGGACTTACTTTTTTAGCGTCTATGGCTACTACAATGCATTGAGAGCCGAAACGCTCCGCCGCTTCACGAACAAACTCCGGATTTGAAACCGCCGCGCTGTTAATGCCGACTTTATCGGCGCCCGCATTCAGCATGCGGCGAATATCATCCAAAGTCCTGATGCCGCCACCGACCGTCAGCGGAATAAAAACCTCGCTGGCCACCTGCTCGACGACATGAACCATGGTGTCCCGGTTATCATGGGTGGCGGTAATATCCAGAAAGGTGATTTCATCTGCGCCTTCGCGGTCATAACGCCGGGCGATTTCTACCGGATCTCCGGCATCGCGAATATCGACGAATTTTACGCCTTTAACGACGCGGCCAAGGGCGACATCCAGGCAGGGGATAATGCGTTTAGCTAAGCTCATGGTTATTGAAACGATTCCGCTAATTTTTCGGCGGCTTCAAAATCCAGCGTGCCTTCGTAAATTGCCCGTCCGGTGATCGCGCCCATAATGCCGTCGCCTACGACAGCACCCAAGGCTCGGATGTCATCCATATTGGTGATGCCGCCGGAAGCAATAACCGGAATCCGAATCGCGCGCGCCAGTTTTGCGGTCGCCTCGACATTGACGCCGGACATCATGCCGTCTCGGGAAATATCAGTGTAGATAATGGCCTCGACGCCGTCTTCCTCAAAATGCTGAGCCAGGTCGATTACATCGTGTTTGGACAGTTTAGACCAACCGTCAATCGCCACTTTGCCGTCTTTTGCATCCAGCCCGACGATGATGCGGCGCGGATATTCCTGCGCCATATCCCGGACAAAATGCGGCTCGTTAACCGCCTTCGTGCCTATAATAACGTACTCCACACCGGCATTAAGATAAGCCTGAATAGTTTCTTCATCACGGATACCGCCGCCTATCTGCACCGGCACATCGGGATAAGCTGCAACAATGGCGTGAATCACGTCGGCATTTCTTGGTCTTCCGGCAAATGCGCCATCCAGGTCAACCAAATGAATTCTTTTCGCACCGGCGGCCACCCATCGGCCTGCTACAGCTACCGGGTCATCGGAAAAAATCGTATTTTCATCCATTCGTCCCTGACGCAAACGAACACATTTTCCTTCTTTTAAATCGATTGCTGGTATTAATAACATAACACTAAAATCCTCAACGGCGTTTAATCAGAAGTAGGGGCGACCGACCGGTCGCCCCTACAAAACCTGTCCATCCCAATGCAAAAAATTCTTCAGCAGTTGCAAACCAACGGCCTGGCTTTTTTCTGGGTGAAATTGTACGGCAAAAATATTGTCTTGCGCTAAAGCACAGGTAAATGCATCAGGATATTGCGTAGTCGCGGCTATCATCGCTGCATCATCCGGCTGCGCATAATAACTGTGCACAAAATAAAAGCGGCTGTCTTGGGGGATATTTTCCCATAACGGGTGATGTTGCAGCTGATGAACCTGATTCCAGCCCATGTGCGGAATTTTGAGCACATTGCCATCACCGTCTGTTAACGCTTCGGGAAAATGCACGACATGCCCGGAAAAAACATCTAGGCATTGGGTGCCGCCGTTTTCCTCACTGTCGGTTAACAAGGCTTGCATGCCTAGGCAAATTCCCAGCAAAGGTTTGCTTTGGGCGACCTGTTGAATAACGGCGGACAAGCCCGATTGATTGAGTGCCTGCATACAATCCCGTATCGCACCGACGCCGGGAAAAACCACCCGGTCGGCATTCAGGATAACATCAGCATCAGAAACACAAACAACATCCACGTTAGGCGCTGCGTGTTGCAGCGCCTTGACGATCGAATGCAGATTACCCATTCCGTAATCGATTACAGCGACAGAAGACATAAGAAATAAGGTTATAGGTGCAAGGTTAAAGGCTGCCTTTGGTTGACGGCATTATGCCCGCCATGCGCGGGTCGGCGGTAATCGCCATGCGGATGGCTCGACCCATGGCTTTAAAAATGGTTTCGGCGACGTGATGGGAATTTGCGCCTTTCAAGTTGTCGATATGTAAAGTCACTCCGGCATGGTTGACAAAGCCCTGGAAAAATTCGCGAAACAAATCAACATCAAAGCTGCCGATCATGGCTTTGGGGTATTTAACCTCATAAAACAAGCCGGGGCGCCCTGAAAAATCGATCACGACTCGCGATAATGCTTCGTCCAAAGGCACGTAGGCATGTCCGTAACGGTAAATACCTTTTTTGTCCGCCATAGCTTTGGCAAATGCCTGGCCTAAGGTAATGCCGATGTCTTCCACGGTGTGGTGGTCGTCAATAGCCAAATCGCCTTTGGCGACAATGTCCATATCGATCAAGCCGTGTCTGGCAATTTGGTCGAGCATGTGTTCGAGAAAAGGCACACCGGTTGAAAACGAAGATTGTCCCGAACCATCCAGGTTAATTTTGATTTTGATTTGAGTTTCAAGCGTATTTCGCTCTACTTCCGCAGTACGTTGATCCATGTTTGCCTTATGTATATTGGAATTTTTCAGCATTTTACTATGACAAGCAAGATTTTGCAGTGTTTGTTATTTCATTGCAGATTAGGGCAATAGACTATTTAGAAAATGAACATGCCCGCACCGTGCCGATGCTTCTCAGGCTATCAATTCGTGACTTACAGCGATTTTACTGGTGTTAAAAGCAGAAAAACAGGGCATTTTTACTGGTTTTTGTGCTGAATTATGCCCTGTAGCCCAGAGAAATACAGGCTAAGTAGTTACTTTAAATCTAAAAAAACGCGCTCATCGACATCAAGAGAATACTTGCTCAGGTTGAGATTATTTATCCAAGCTCCTGTCCTGAATAGCTAAAGTTCCAATATTTTAAGCCTATTACTCGCGATCACCCATGAACTAATTTCCGCCACTAACGACACCCACATCACGT
>JBCKWO010000063.1:0-10268 GCA_038922535.1 Methylobacter sp.
CCGTTTGTTGGAGCACCGATTCAATGCATTCTTTGATTGATGTCGATTTATTATAAAGAGGAATTACAACGGACAGATTCAATTCAGATACTCCATATTAACCATTATCCAGCTTTACAGATCCCCAGTAATTTCATTTGAGTTTCCAACATATCACACCCAGTGAACCGGTTCGCTCCCCTCAAGCCGAATACCAATCACAGATTCACAGATTGCGCCATGCTGTTCACAACGCATCCTTCGCGAAATACGCCGCCGCTTTCCTAATAAACGCTCGACGTCTCGTGCAACGTGAACCCAAACGCTGCTGGGCCTGTGCCCCGAACGTAGTTGAAGGTCGAGGCGCGGGCGTATCAAATCCGCCATGGTCATGCCGCCCTGAGGTCTCGGACCACCGCGTCGAACGCGATGCCCGCCGAATCGCGCTTAGCCGCGATTCGGCCCAATTTCATTGGTGTTGCGAGCGCCCTGTCTACCGCCGAGTAGATCCAGTCTGCCGTCACGTCATCGAGCCCGACGTGAGGCATGCCGAATGCGCCGCAGATGGCGAGTACCTTCGGATCGTGCGCGAGGCCGACGAACGGCACACCGCCCAGGGATGCCATGACCATGCCGTGGAACCGCATGCCGACGAGCACATCGATACCCGAGAAGACCCCCCGGACCTGGACCCGATCAGCCCGCAAGGTCACCGCCCGAACCGGACCGTTCGGGGTCGGCCGCGCTAAGGTGGCGAGTAGAGGTGAATCGCCGAACGCTGAGCTACCATCGGGCGGTTCTTGGAAGGAGATCAGCATGACCTCATACCCTTGTTCTACCCAGGTTTCTACGGCCTTGCGAAGCTCGGCCAAAAACTTGCTCCGACGTGAGGATTCGAGGGACACAAGGTGGGGTGCGGCGAGTGAAATGCCGATGCGCAGCCCGGCTCCCCGGGAACGGGTGGGGCGAGATGCAAACGGGTCAGCGTCGAACCAGCCCGCCATGCCGTACACGAGGTCATCGCCGACGACGCATCGGGCCCTGGTTCGGAGCGCGCGGGCGATCTCCGCGCTCTCGGGATCGCGCAGCCAGACGGCGACGAAGGAGCCGAGCACGCTAGACACGAGCAGGCGCTTCAGCCACGAGTCGACAGGCGTCAAACCCAGGCCCAGCGCGGCCATCTTCACCCGTCGGATCCTCGCGAGGGCGACGACGCCGGCCTGCACGAGCAACGACCCGACGGATTGCTGCCCCCCCAGCAACGTGCCTCCCCCGTATACCAGGTAATCGCAGCGTGCCAGCACGCCCCAGTAGGCGCGCAGATATCCTGCCAGGGCGAACGTCTTCGCAAGCGCCCCCCCGCCCTGTGCGAGAAGGTGCTCGTGACATGCCAACTCAACGTCCAAGTCAACGAGCGCCAACGTCGGCACGGGACCGTAGGCGCGCAGCACGAATGGCCCGCTGAAGCCGCGGGTCCGCAACCCATCGATGGTCGCCAAGGCGAGCAAATCGTCGCCGAAGTTACCGATGCCGAAGTAGCCGTACACGAGTACGCCGCGAGCCGCGGGCTGTTTCGGCGCGCCATCAACACCTGCCGCACGATCGGACCGAAAGAGCATCAATCCCTCCGTCCGGCTGAGCCATGAGCCTCGCGCACCCAGGTGATCGGGAGTTCCTTCGGCTCCGGCCGAAGCACGCGCTTGACCATCTTCTTCAGCTTGCTAAGTATCATCGATCCTCTCCTTCAAAACCTGATTCATTGAACCTAGTCAACTTAATAGACAGCAAAGCTCTCTAGACTGATAGTACAGAGATTCAAAATTTAGCGGGCTAAGCCAGCCAATGGTTGAATGCCTGCGAACACGACTGCCATCTCGTCCGCCCAAAAGTAGAGAGCAAACCAGATTTCCACAGAGATCACAACACATATGCATAGCTGAAACTGCAAAAAAATGTTTCAATCATACCGAGGCGGCGGCATGACGTTCGAGTGCGATGGCCCTGGCTTGTACACAACTATTCAATTAAGTAAACTCAAAACAGTCGACTCCGATGGCAAATCTACAGATCCTTTATACGTACACATATAGACACTATAAGCAGGACAATCGTTCTTCACTATCCCTTCAAAAAAAGAAAGAACCCAGCTTACGGAAATAGCAAAGACAAGAAACATAAAGCCAATTCCTCGTTCGTATCCGGTTCTATGGTTAAAAAATGCTTCAATGGACATGGATAATTTTGAGCCATAGTCAACACGCGTGACATGAGCAAAATTTTCCTTCAACATCAGCTCAATCCCTTCGACATGCTGAGCTGGTAGGTTAAAGAATAGCCCCCCCCCCTGACTTGGTACATTGCACCAACAATTCAATAGCCTGCGGCCATCGTTTTCGGTCCAGATGCGCCAACGTGTGTGTTGAAACAACAATATCGGCGATCTGTGGCAATTTGGCGATGTCAAAAAAATCGGCAGCCACCCCAATGGTGTCATCGTTAGGATAGCGCTTTCTTCCTTTTTCTATAAGCGAGGCGTCTTTATCTATTCCTATGTACCTCTTGACCTCAAAGAAGTAACGGTACTTGAGATCGGCTGCTGCGACGTCAAGAGCTACAGGTACCTTCTTGTAGTTAGACAGAAAACGTCGCAACATACGTAAAAGAAACATTTTTGATGGTGACGGATATAAAGATCTCGCCTTGTTCTTTATAATTTTTTTTAAAACGGACTTGATCATAGTGCCTCACGTGGTCCTGCATTGGTATGTTTAATGAAATATCGCCAAAATGTATTTAGATTTTTTCTCGTCATCATCCGCCCACTACCTTCGCATGGCGCCCGGCCATAGAATTCGGCACTAAGCGAGTAAATACGGGCCAAGCCACCGATGATTTGGTCATCAGGAATGACTTTGTTTAAAGAAGACCTTATCCGCCCATGCAGATCATTCAGGCCGCACTCCCCACCAAGAAAACTTGAGAAAAACGTTGGCCCCATAACAAAGGAGGGTTTTCCATAAAGAAAAGCTTCAAAAGCAGCTGTTCCGGTTACGGAAATAGTCAAGGACGCGAGCTTGATGATCTCTTGCGTATCCATATCAAACCTTGCCACGACGACACCGGCAGTCCGCAACAACTTCTTAATAAATGATCCTGGCCTCACCAAGATGCATGCCGGATGCTCCTTGACGACCAACAACGTGTCGCTGGGCATCGACATCCGTATAGCGTCGATGATGCGCATTTGGTCCACATAATAGGGTGCAGGAACATTGATCGATGACTCCGGCGTATATTGAAGCGGATAGAAGATAAACTTCTTTGGTAAAGACATTATATCTGGACAGTCATAGTAGCGTCTGTTTTTTGCCTTCCTCAATCCACGATAAAAATCCCGATAGACGGGAAACCAGCTATTTAGCAACGATACCCGTAGGAGACCAAGCTCCCGGTTTTCTGGCTCCGCCCAAAAGCGTTTGAAGAAGCCTCGTACTCGTTCAACTCTCGATGGAAATCGATGCAGGACCATTTCCTCTTGAGTTTCAGATCGCAAGAAACCGGCTGGATCGATGTGCTTCTCTCTGAAGGATCGCAAGAAGTGCTTTGCACGGTCTATATCTTCTTGGCATGGAGGGCTAGCAGTTGGGAGGATTTCTTGCAGGCTTGACGAAAAGAAGCTCAACCCAATGTTTCGGGTATGGTGCGGCACGGCCAAGGGGATACGCAACTCTTCTGCTACGCCGGCTAACACCATTCCATCCATGCCTTCAGCCGGCTGCGCGTAGAGGATGTGGTCAGGCTGCTGCCGTGCGACAAACTCTTTGAACAATACATATGTAGCCAACGCGGTGCGCAACTGTCGTTCGGATTTTCGGTGCTTGAGGGTGATTTTCTCTGTTTCGATGTCCCGGTAGATATTTCCCGGGTAGTTACTGAGTAACGAAAGATCAAGCTCCCCTTTCATGCGCGCTGGCAAGGCGGCATGGAGGCACAGCACCCGCCCTGCGCCGAGCAGGTCCACCATGGTTTTCTGATGATGTGACGTGGGCAAGATAACCGACCACGAGACATTCTCACCTTCGTTCCGAATCTGCTCGATGAGCGCCTTAAAAAAAATTGGGGTGGTACCAAAACCATAAGCAAGAATTCTCAAAACTCAGCTCCTCGATAGCGCGGAGTACAGTGACCCCATCCGTCAAGACAGAAATCAGTCTAGTTTGAACTGGTCTGCCCGTCCTTCACGCAGCTGCATGACGCTGCCTCATTCTTGCTAAACAAAAAATTCTGACGATCGCGATCGTCACTATAAATGTCTTCCCGGGCGTTGCCCCGCGCTGTTACATTATACGGCGCTCCGGCAAATTCAATGTGTAAAGGCCTCGCTATCATTGCCTCACATAAGGTTACGGTTGATACAGAGTGACCCCGTGCTCCTTCGGTCAAGTGCACTGCCGTCAAGATCACGCAGATCCAGGAACTCATGCAGAAGTCATCCGTTTTGCAACTAGCGCCAGATACTCCACGTAGGCACCATTCGCGTAGGTCCGACCGACACGCTCAATGGACATCAACTCTAACGAAGATTGTTCATACACCAGTCGTGCAAGCGAAGGGCTCCAGAACGCGATCGGTCCGTTGTTCGCCAACGGCATGGCGGGATCGTCGATATTCAGTAGGGTCGCTGCGTCGACCCAGTCGGCGGAAGGCTGTGCAAACATGACGGAATGATCGGACAGTCGATAGCTGAAAAATTCCCCCCCCCCCTTCAGAACCCGGGCGATCTCGGCGAAAGCCTGTTTCGTGCCGGACATCGACAGATGCTGCAGACTGACGACATCGACCACGGCATCGAATGAATTGTCTTGGTAGGGGAGGGCTGTGAAGCTCCCCTGCTTCAGTTCGGCCACAACACCCCATTTCTCCGCCAAATGCTGCTTTGCCAGGTCAAGGGCGGTTGCACTGCTGTCCAGGCCGACCACCTGCAAGCCTTCCTTGGCCATCATCCACAGGTTTGCACCGGTCCCGCATCCAACCTCCAGCACCCGGATTTGTTTTCTTTGCTCGACCGGTAGCTTAAAGAAGCGGCTGGCCATAAACTGAATCAAGGACTCATTCGGGTAGCTGCGCTGTGCGCGCATACCACGCTCACGATACTGCGAGTCGAAGCAGTCAACGGCCAGTTCCACAATATCATCATTTCTGTCTTGGTTCATTCCGTACTCCATAGCGAGGAAAGAGATGGGAAGCAAATCCCTGTTTGAAATTCGAAATGGTGATTTCCTTGTCGCTCGGCGACGGTGTGTCGCCCGAATAAACACGGGCGCCCAGCTTATACCAACGCAAGCCGCGACTTTTCATTTCCTCGATCGCGTGGTACTGGACGACGTGTCCGAGTGGCTTGTCGAACAATGAGCGGTCATAGGCGCCGACGGCGTACAGTCCCTCGTGCTCCGTGACATGAAAAAGCCCACCCCCAACCATGCGCCCCGCATCGTCCCGCAGGCAAACGAAAAACGCATCTCCGGAGGTGATAGCCTCGTGCTGCAGACGCCAGCTTTCCTCAGATCGGGTCACCCGGCCAGAGACAGCGCGGTGCAGCAAGCGGAATTCGTCCCACTGCTGTGGATCGGCCGCCGTGATGACCTGAACCTTCCACAGCTTGCTGCCCGACGTAACCAGGGCTTTATAGCTCTTGCGGAAGCCGTTCTTGATGTCCGCCAGCGAGCCCGACAGGTCAATGAAAAGGTCGTGACGGAGCTCGACCTTCGCGCCACCCTGCATCAGTCGATCATGCCACTCGCTGAGCCCCTCGCCACCGGCGAACGGCTCGGAAGTATCGATCCCTAGCCGCCCGACCTGGGCACACAGGGCTTCGAGAAACGTCAGACAACCTGTTGTCACAGACTTAACCGACTTGCGCGCCAATCCGGCAACGAACAGCGGCGACAGCACCGCCCCCCCGTTGCTGCCAATACGCCACTGGCCGTCGGCCTCGAGGGTCGCCGACAGCGGCCACAGTCCGCAGGGGCGGTTGTCGTGCATTAATACCAGTGAAATATCTTTACATGCCAAACCATTACCTGACCAATACGCGATCTGATAGTTCATCATCGCACAAGAGTAGTCAACAGGAAGATACGCTGTTTTGTAAGTCGTTTGCTGCCAATCAGCTGAGGCGTCCTTTCTTCTCTTGGCATGTAGCCCGACTTCTACCAAGAGACTTTCCAGGTTTTCTAACCGCTCGTTGAATTGACTTGAACTCATTTGATCTCAAAACCGTCGAGCAACTCGGAAACACATGGTGCCCCATAACTGACGTCTCGGTTGGTACGTAAACCGATCACTTGATCAAAGTATTTGGGCGCCAACCCAAATCCCGGCCTAACGCTCCTTACCGCATCTGCCATAATCACATCGCCCGCTTTTAAATCTTTAACAAAGTACAAAGACCGTCTAAATTTAACGTTGGTTTGTTCGCTAGATTTGCGACCATAATCAACTTTACCCATAGCCTCCCACGCGGTGCGGGCGCCTTGGCAAAGCGCTGCTAGGTCGGATGGCTCTAGTGAAAAGCAATCATCTGGGCCGCCGCCATTGCGGTTGAGGGTGAAGTGCTTTTCTATAATCGAAGCGCCCAAGGCTACGCTTGTAATGGCGGTAGTATTGTCCAAAGTATGGTCAGACAAGCCTGTTACAAGGCCAAAACGGTTAATCATGTCGGGGATTGTACGTAAGTTGTAATCTTGCGCTGGCGCTGGGTAGCCACTCACACAATGCAAAATAGCCAACTCCTTGCACCCACCAGAACGCGCCGCATCAATCGCCTCTTGTATTTCTTCAGCATCCGCCATACCTGTAGAAATAATCATTGGCTTGCCTGTGCTAGCAACATATTTAATCAATGCAAGATCAACCGCTTCAAACGAGGCGATTTTGTAGGCTGGCGCGTTGAGGTCTTCTAGCAAATCAACCGCTGTATTATCGAAAGGTGAACTAAAAATGGTTATGCCCAATTTGCGAGCATGTTCAAACAATGGCGCATGCCAATCCCAAGGGGTTTGAGCCCACTCGTAGAGTTTGTATAGATTCCAGCCATCCCAAAGACCACCGTGTATCTGAAAATCTTCACTATCGCAATCAATCGTCATCGTATCGGGAGTGTATGTCTGAATTTTGACTGCATCAGCGCCAGCTTTTTTGGCTTCCTCTATAATGCGAAACGCTGTTTCAATATTGCCATTATGATTGGCAGACATCTCTGCAATCACATAAGGAGGTGCACCGTTACCAATTTCTCTATCTGCAATTTTCATTTTATTACCTAAATTAAATCATTTTACGTCCTAGAACAAATGCCTCGGCCGCATTGACACCCACTGTTGCCCCGCGCCACGTCGCCAAGGCCTCTACGGCCTTCAATGACCTCGGGTGTGGGAAAGCGCGGAGCTCGTCTTTATAGGCGCCAAGGGCCTGTAATTTAATGTCCAATGTCTGTGAAATATCAACAAACCAGTTCGGACAAAACGGCTCGCCAGAACTTGGTGGTCGCCATTCCGTTGAAGAAGGCACTTCAAAGAAAAATAATTCACGCACAGAAAATCCAGGCTGGGGGCGACAGGCGGCAATCACCGCATCATGCACAATACGGTGATCAATATTTACATCTCCCGAATGATGCGTAAAGACAACTTCAGGGCTATACTTATCAATGAAAGCCTCAACAAGCTTAACCACATCAAGAAGTGCCATGCTATCCATCCTGTTATCTGGCAAGGCAAGTTGCGCTACCGAAGCACAACCTAAGATTTTTCCTGCACGCAAAGCGGATGCATTGCGCACTTCCAAGCGTTGCGCATCAATCATCTTAGGCACATCGGTACGTGAGGTCTCACCATCTCCCATGAGTAAAACATGAACCGAACATCCTTCGCTCGCCATACGAGCTATAGTTCCTCCGCAACCCAACACTTCATCATCAGGATGCGCAGCAATTACCACCACAACCTTACTCATTTTCTTTCCTCATAATCCGCACTTTGGCTTCCAAACAATCACCATTCCAATAGGCTTGAGTTAAATCTATTTGGAAATGGGATGTCTTCAGAAACGCAGATGGGTAGCCCTCTGCATCCAGCATACGGATGTAATCGTAAACCTGGTCAATACTCTCCAAAGAATCAATATTGCCGTCTTCAGGTCTGCGGCGCCTAAACTCCACTATCTCACCAGCCTGCGGAGTTGGGGCTGGGTTATTTGTAACAATATCCACTATCATATCTTCCATCAAACCTGACGCACGCTGAAGAATTTCTTCAGCCGTGCCTTCAAGCCCTAAAGGCGTCTTGCTATATATCGGCCCCGCATCTAATTCTGCAACGCACTTAATAGCAGAGAGCATGGTTTGCTTATGCCCGCGGACGATAAGATTTTGCAATGGACTGCCGCCACGTCCGTATGGGAGATCTGTCATATGAAAAATAACACATTCAAAATTTTCATATATTTCTTTAGGAATTATCCATGACCAGTGGGGGAAGAAAACCCATTCTGGCTTAACCATTACGAGATTTTGAACATTGAGAGAATCCCGCTCATCGATTATGATAATTTGATAATCAGGTAGTTGTCGCTTAAGAGTTTCTAGCAGTTTAGCGTTTCTATTATGCGGCGTCACAACGACTACAGTTGAAAGTGTATGCAATCCAGACGGCTGGCGGTAAATTAACGTACCGGATTTGGAATTGCCAACATTTTCAAAATTAAGCGCTTCAAAGACTTTACATGAAGGCGCGTTACTCGCTTTCACTTTGCCTATTACAACTGCCTTAGCATGTTTAGCATGAAATGCCGCGAGAGCAGTTCTCAGCAAATTTTTGCCTAAGCCCAGTCCTCGAAACAATGGATCTACAGAATAATCAGTTTCCCATTGCCCATGTATATTTATTTCAAACCGAACCTGCCCCAATGCTTGACCAATAAAATTCTCAACCACATAAATTAGGCAGTTATTAGAAGATTCTAGGCGTGATAAAAACCATGAATGATGTTGTTCGTTATCAATCAGGCAAGAATTATATGAATTAGCTCGTGTTACAGGGTCATTTGCCCATTCAAGTAAGAGACTTTCGTCTCTAGCAGTAACTAAACGAGCAATAAATTTATCTTCATTAACAACTTCCATTAAACCAACGATTCGTTTCACCCCTTGACCATCAGTTAAACCCGCACCTACCCGACTGAGTTCCAGCATTTTTGAAGCCACCATTAGCTCCTGCATTGCACTCATTAATTTTTTTTTAATTTCACTAATCCGTTCTATTGCTAATGCGCACCCATACTTTGATAAAGCTATTGCTCCCTGATATTGGTTTTGTGCCAAAACGATCACCAAGGTCGGCAAGCCCAAACAACAACGCTCCCACGATGTACTGCCCGCCGCGCCTATCGCCAAATCACTTTCGGCCATCAACTTTGCCATGTTATCTACGCTTACCAATACTTCAGTCGCCCAAGGCATTTGTTCCGCTTGATTACGCACTTGAGTTAACCAAGGCGCATGTGGCCCCATCACCACGGTAATGCGGCAATCTGCTGGTAAGGCACACCCAGTAAGCGCAGCTAAGACTTTACCCGTCGCATTATCTTTATCAACACCGCCCATCGTAATTAGAAAATGCTTTAGCTGTGGTGTGGCGCGACGAGATAAACTATATTGCCGTAGTTCAGAAAACTCGGGGCGTAGCAATGCATATTGCGGGCCGACCAACACTTTGCAATTAGCAGAAACCAAGCCTGCATAATGTTGCTCGGTGCGGCCGAGATTTTGATCCAGTAATAAATCACAACCATGCGTGCGATCTGCTAGGTCGTCAATGACCATTAGTTTTTGATAATGCGGCTTAAGTGCGGCTTCCCATCGCACATCAAGCGCATAGTGATCAACAATTAACCAATCAACCACCACATCACCAATAGCATCTTTTGTTTGCTCGGCATCTGTTTGCCAATCGGCACCTAACCATGCTGCGTGTGCGAGAATATTTTCACCAATCGCATCTTGTTGTACTAATTTTTCTTGTAAAACAACTTGCATAGGTAAAACTAGTGCATCAAAACCACGCTCACGGATTAAATCAAGCAAATTACCTGCGTGCTCACGACAAATAAAACGACAATTTTCGCCTTGGTCACGCAGTGCTTGGGCAAGTGTGAGGCACCTCATCACATGGCCTGTGCCAATGTCTAGAGATGCGTCGGTGCGAAAAATGATGTTCATCAAAAAATCAATT
>JBCKWO010000064.1:0-10154 GCA_038922535.1 Methylobacter sp.
CCGGTGATGTGGTTTTCACTCGTGAAGCACCAATGGGAGAAGCAGCTATTATTCCGCCAGATACAAAAATTTGTCTCGGTCAACGAACTATGTTGTTTAGACCTATCAACGATCTATTTTCTGCAAGTTTTCTGTTAATAACTATTATGGATCCTGCTTTCAAGCAACGTGCCGAAGAGATGGCCGTGGGTACAGGTGTTAAGCATTACCGTGTTGGTGATGTTAGCGAACTAATGGTTTCTGTCCCACCCGTTGAAGAGCAAACCGAAATCGTCCGCCGCGTAGAATCCCTCTTCGCCTACGCCGACCGTCTCGAAGCGCGTTATGCCTCCGCCCGCGCCCAGACCGAGCGCCTCACCCCCGCGCTGCTCGCCAAAGCCTTTCGCGGCGAGTTGGTGCCGCAAGACCCCAACGACGAACCCGCCAGCCAACTGCTGGCGCGCATCCACGCGGCTCGCTTTGGTAACGAGGCAACAAAACCCAAACGTAGCCGCAAGCCAGCCCTGTAGGGTACGCTGTGCGTACCGTTTTCCAATCGCGCCACAAATCCAAAAAGGTACGCACAGCGTACCCTACATGGCTTATAAATTGTTCAAAGCTAGCTTTGAACTCCAAATGGCCGGAATGACGAGTTGTGTAGATACCTATGCTCTGAACGGCGGGGTTTTTCGCGCAATCCGATAAAAAGTTGGACGGACATCGTTAAAGACAAACCTTTTTCGGTCGTCGGTATGATAAAATTTTGGTTTTTTAATTTCACCTTTGAGTTTTTCCATGAACAAACCTAAAAAAGTCGCAATTCTCACCGCAGGCGGCTTGGCTCCCTGCTTAAATTCAGCCATCGGCAGTCTGATTGAGCGTTACACTGAAATCGATCCTACGATTGAAATCATTTGCTACCGTAGCGGTTATAAAGGTCTGTTGTTGGGCGATTTTTATACTGTCACTCCGGCCATCCGCGAAAAGGCCGGCCTTTTGCATCGCTTTGGCGGCTCGGTGATCGGCAATAGCCGCGTCAAGCTGACCAACGTTAAAGACTGCATTAAACGCGGACTGGTTCAGGAAGGTCAGGATCCGCAGAAAGTGGCAGCCGACCAACTGGTTAAAGACGGCGTGGATATTCTGCACACCATCGGCGGAGACGATACCAATATTGCTGCGGCCGATCTTGCCGCGTTCCTGGCGAAAAACGACTATGGCCTTACCGTTATTGGCCTGCCCAAAACCGTCGATAACGACGTGTTCCCCATCAAACAATCGTTAGGCGCGTGGACGGCTGCTGAGCAAGGTGCGCGTTATTTCTGGAACGTGGTTGCCGAAAACAATTCCAATCCGCGCATGCTGATTGTCCATGAAGTGATGGGGCGCAGTTGCGGATGGCTGACTGCCGCTACCGCTGTGGAATACCGCAAACTGCTGGATCGCGCTGAATGGTTGCCTGAACTGGGTTTGGATAGAGCTACTTATGAAGTGCATGGCGTTTTTATTCCTGAAATGACTATCGACTTTGCCGCTGAAGCGAAGCGTCTTCGTGCGGTGATGGATAAAGTGGATTGCGTGAATATCTTCGTTTCGGAAGGCGCAGGCGTTGAGGCTATCGTCGCCGAAATGCAAGCCAAGGGACAGGAAGTGCCGCGCGATGCGTTCGGCCACGTCAAGCTGGATGCGGTTAATCCGGGAAAATGGTTCGGCGACCAGTTTGCAGAAATGATCGGTGCGGAAAAAACCCTGGTGCAAAAATCGGGCTATTTTGCTAGAGCTGCTGCGGCCAATGCCGAAGATATTCGTCTGATTAAATCCTGTGCCGATCTTGCTGTTGAGTGTGCGTTCCGCCGCGAGTCTGGTGTTATCGGTCATGATGATGATAAAGGTTTTGTGTTGCGTGCGATTGAGTTTCCCCGTATCAAGGGCGGTAAGCCGTTTGATTTGGATACAGCTTGGTTTACTCAAACCTTGACTGAAATCGGTCAGACTAAGGGCGCTAAGGTTGAGGTTGGGCACTAAAATATTTCTATAGCATCATTCCCATGTTCCGGCGTCACTGCCATTAAGTTAAGGATTTAATATATTGTGGGCGCGAATTTATTCGCGCTTTCTAAACTTATACGGCGCGAATAAATTCGCGCCCACGACATTTAACCCTAATTATTTTTAGCTTAACTTAATGGCAGTGACGCTCTGGCGTGGGAACGATTAATAGGCGTAATTCCCGCAGCAATACCGAGAAGTTCCATGGAGAATTTAAATGCATCCCTCTCTAGCCTTGCAAACCCACCGGGACGCTATCCGCGAAATTGCGCTACGCCACCGCGTTAAAAACGTGCGGGTGTTCGGATCGGTGCTAAGTAGGTGTTCATAACTGTTTTAACAAAACTCTGATGTAGGAGCGGCTTTAGCCGCGATAATCGCGGCTAAAGCCGCTCCTACAGATTGTTAAACAACTTGTGATTCATTACTTATGAACAAATTCGCCAGCTGATAGAGGCTTCCCACTTAAGCCGGGACACTGAAAACAGCTAAAGCTGTTTTACTCCATACAGGAGTGCAACGGCTTTAGCTGTTGCTGTATAAGCTGTCCCGCCCTAAGTGGATAGCCCTGATAGATTCGCCGGGTTAGTCCAGCCAACATTTTTCATATAAGACTCGTCAGGTTGAGCAAGCACTATGATCACCATTATCCAACGTGTCACCGCAGCTAAAGTTACCGTCGACAATCAGGAGATTGGTAAAATCGATACCGGCATTATGGCGCTGGTTGCGGTCGAAAAGGCCGACACCCCAAAAGATGCCCAGCGCCTTCTGGAACGTATCCTCAACTACCGGGTTTTTGCCGATAGCGATGACCGGATGAATCTGAGTTTGAGGGATATTAACGGTGGATTGTTGCTGGTTCCGCAATTCACGTTGGCGGCCGATACCCAAAAAGGCAATCGTCCCAGCTTTATTTCTGCTGCACCGCCGGAACAAGGCAAAGAGCTGTTCGATTATTTACAGCAATTGGCAAAGCAAACCTATCACAATGTCGAATTCGGCCAGTTTGGCGCCGATATGCAGGTTTCGCTGGTCAATAACGGGCCGGTGACTTTTACGTTGAGGACGCATTATTAGCCCTACCCATCAGCATCATCATCTTCGTAAGGCTGCGCTTTTACGTTATCGGGAATCCCCGGCATTTTTGCCGACCGCAACAGCATTAACGCGCCGCCCAAAACAAACAGCAGCGCGACTATAAACAGTAATATCCACATTCAATCCATCCCCATTTTTGGCTTGCTTAAGCGGGTTACGATAGAATACCCCACACAGATCATTTATAGACGTCAACATGAAACAAGTCGAATTACTTTCTCCCGCCGGAACCCTTAAAAATATGCGCTATGCTTTTGCATACGGTGCGGATGCTGTTTATGCAGGGCTGCCGCGTTATAGCCTGCGGGTGCGCAACAATGATTTTCTTGAAGATAATCTGGCCACGGGCATAGAGGAAGCGCACAGACAAGGTAAAAAATTCTTTCTGGCGACCAATGTGATTCCGCATAATGCCAAGGTTAAAACCTTTATTAAGGATCTTACCCCGATTATCGCGATGCAGCCGGACGCCTTGATTATGGCCGATCCGGGCTTGATTATGATGGCGCGGGAAGCGTGGCCGGATATGCCGATACATCTGTCGGTACAGGCCAATACCGTCAATTACGCGTCGGTTGCTTTTTGGAAAAGCATGGGCGTGGAGCGGGTGATTTTGTCCCGTGAACTGTCGCTGGATGAGATTGAAGAAATTCGCCAGCGTTGCCCCGATACGGAACTTGAGGTGTTTGTCCACGGTGCCTTATGTATCGCTTATTCCGGCCGATGTCTGTTATCTGGCTACTTCAACCACCGTGACCCTAAC
This sequence comes from Methylobacter sp., assembly GCA_038922535.1. Lineage (GTDB taxonomy): Bacteria > Pseudomonadota > Gammaproteobacteria > Methylococcales > Methylomonadaceae > Methylobacter_A. The sequence continues at coordinate 3,893 of JBCKWO010000064.1, forward strand.
CAGGGCACTTGTACTAACTCCTGCCGCTGGAAATACGATACGCTGCCCGCCGAAGAAAATGCCGAAGGCGATTATGTGCCGGTCGGTGAAGCATTGTCGATGTCCGACATCAGCAACGCCAATTGCGGCGGTGCGGAACGGCATCCGTTGGCGGACAAGGTGTATTTCCTTGAAGAGGAAGGCCGCAAAGGTGAATTGCTGCCGATCATGGAAGATGAGAATGGCACTTACATCATGAACTCGAAAGACTTAAGGGCCATTGAGCATGTGCAGAGGCTGGTCGAAATCGGCGTGGACAGTCTTAAAATCGAGGGTCGCACCAAGTCGCATTATTACGTGGCGCGCACCGCGCAAACCTATCGTCAGGCGATTGACGATGCGTTAGCGGGACGTGAATTCCAGCCCGAACTGCTCGGCGTTTTAGAAAATCTTGCCAATCGTGGTTATACCGACGGTTTTTATCAGCGCCATCATACCCACAAGCAGCAAAACTATATGACCGGTTATTCCAAAAGCCATCAGCAGCAATTTTGCGGCGAAATCAGGAGTTACGATCAGCAAACCGGCCTTGCAACGATTGATGTTAAGAATAAGTTTTCGGTCGGCGACAAGCTGGAACTGATCCTGCCGGAAGGTAATCGCGATATTATCGTCGAGCGTATGGAAGGCATGTTTGGACAGGACATGGATGAAGCGTCGGGCGGCGGCTATGAAGTGAAAATACCGTTGCCGGAAATATGCGCCGATAATGGCTTGTTGGCGCGGTATACCGCTTAGAATAGGCGAAGGGCGAAGGGCAAAAGACGAAAGGCCCAAAAAGCTTACCAGCCTTGCCCTTTGCCTTGTGTCTTTTACCCTTTTGAGATTTGAATCATGACTTTTACTACTGCCGATCTTTGCGATGCCCATTCAAAACAAGGTCACTTGCAGATTGCCGAGTCGCTGCTCAAATCTTATGGCGGTCATTCAAGCTTTTGCGGCCAAATTACTACCATAAAAGCGTTCGAGGATAATGTTTTACTCAGAACAGTTCTGGAAGAGACGGTTGAAAACAGGGTGTTGGTAGTCGATGGCGGCGGTTCCCACCGGTGCGCTTTGCTGGGCGCTGATCTGGCAAGGCTTGCCATCGCCAACGGCTGGCAGGGCATAGTTATTCATGGCTGCATCCGCGATTCTGCCATCATTAATCAACTCCCGATTGGCATACGTGCGCTGCATGCGCACCCCTTAAAAAGCCATAAGAAAGACTCTGGCGACCGCGACTTGTTGATCACTTTTGCCGGAATCAATTTCAAAAAAAATCATTTTTTATATGCCGATGACGATGGAATTATCGTTTCGGAAACAATGTTGAGTTAGAATAGCTTCACATTAACCTAGCAAAGAACTCAAGATATGCAAATTATACTCGCCAACCCCCGTGGATTCTGTGCCGGTGTAGACCGGGCTATTGAAATTGTTGATCGAGCCATCGAGGCTTTCGGTGCGCCCATTTACGTCCGGCATGAAGTTGTTCACAACAACATGGTTGTTGCTGAACTTAAAGAAAAAGGTGCGGTTTTTATTGAAGATTTAACTGATGTGCCGGTCGGTTCCTATTTGATTTTCAGCGCCCACGGCGTTTCCAAACAAGTGCAGCAGGAAGCTAAAGAGCGTAATTTAACGGTCTTTGATGCGACTTGTCCGCTGGTTACCAAAGTCCATTTACAGGTCGCCAAGCATGCCAAAGAGGAACGTGAAGTTATCCTGATCGGCCATGCGGGGCACCCGGAAGTTGAGGGCACGATGGGGCAATATGAAAGAGGCACGAGCAATGGCGGAATTTATCTGGTAGAAACCCCGGAAGACGTTAAGAACCTAGTGGTAAAAAACCCTGATAATATCGCGTATGTCACGCAAACTACCTTATCGATGACTGATACCCAGATTATGGTTGACGCCATAAGAGTGCGTTTCAAATCCATACAGGAACAGAAAAAAGACGACATCTGCTACGCTACGCAAAACCGCCAGGATGCGGTTTTGGAACTGACTAAAACGGCTGATATTATTCTCGTAGTCGGTTCGCCCAATAGCTCCAACTCCAATCGCTTGCGCGAGATTGCCGAGCAGCTTGGTAAGCGGTCCTATCTGATCGATACCGCAAAAGACATGCAGGAAAACTGGTTTGACGGCGTCGCCGTGGTCGGTGTTACCGCTGGGGCTTCCGCGCCGGAAATTCTGGTTCAGGAAGTTGTCGATCAGTTAAAGCAATGGGGCGGACAATCGACTACTGAGATTAAAGGCATAGAAGAAAAAGTGGTGTTTTCTTTGCCTAAAGAACTAAAAAAGCACATTAACTAACAATTTTGCTACGGGGTGGTCGCTTCCAATGTCCGCCCCTATCCCTGTTCATTGCTGGCAACGCTAATCCAGCCATCTTTTATTAAAAGAAAGATAACTATTCAGCGTCACTCTATATTTTAAAACCTTCAAGCTGCTCCTACAACACCCCGGCTACCCTGTCTAAAATAACGCTGAATAGTTACAAAATAAAGACAAAAGCTAGTGTTTTTATCTAAAATAACCCTCGCTATAGAATCAACCTTAACGCCAATAATAAAAATATGATTATCGCACTTACCGCAATGGATCTTGTTGCCCAAGCCAAACAACATATTGTTGAAATCGATATTGATGACGCAAAAAATTCCTTGGGAACTAGTCTCGTTCTTGATGTTAGGGAGCCTGTCGAGTATGCCGCGGGTCATTTGCCGGGGGCATTCAACATGCCTCGCGGGGTGTTGGAGTTCAAGATCGGTTCGCATCCTGATTTTCAGGACAAACAAGATGCCCACATCATCGTTTATTGCCAATCCGGCGGCCGTTCGGCATTGGCGACAGAGACGTTAAACAAGATGGGCTTCAACAATACCGTCAGCATGGCTGGTGGATTTAAGGCCTGGATTGAAAGTGGCAATGAAGTAGTCTAGTGTCTGAACTGGACGTCATCCGTTTGGATAAATGGTTATGGACGGCGCGTTTTTTTAAAACGCGCAAGCTGGCCGCTGAGGCTGTTTCCGGCGGAAAAGTTCATATTAACGATCAGCGCACCAAGCCAGGAAAGGACGTCAAAATAGGCGGTATGCTTTCCATCAGCAAAGATAATTATCGCTGGGACATCACGATTACGGCTATTAACGGACAACGGCGCTCGGCCAAAGAAGCGGTTTTACTTTATCAGGAAAGCGCTGAAAGCCTTGCCAAACGCGAGCAACAAATCATTCTTAACCGTGAGCAGCGGGAATTATTCGACTTTAGCGGAAGGGATCATAAGCCGAACAAAAAAGAACGGCGACTGATTCACCACTTTAAGCAAGGGTAGGGCTTTTGTAACTATTCAGCCACAGACTAGCACCGATTAAACAGATTGTCTGTGTCAATCTGTGGCTGAATAGTTACGGGCTTGTTACAAGCAGGTCGGCGGCTTAGGCAAACCGGCCAACTTGCAGGCGTATTTTAAAGGGCCATCGGGAAACAATTTATGCAAATAACGGCTGTTGCCCTTAGCTTCGCCCAACTCCTTAGCAATCGCTTTAGTAAAGACCCGCGCATTGGGCAAATGTTTAAATCGCTGATAATAATGGCGAATGAACAAAATAATTTCCCAGTGTTCATCGTTCAGTTTGATATGGTTTAGTGCGGCCAGCCGCTCGGCGATATGTTCATTCCAATCGGCCGTATTCACCAAAAAACCCTGTTCGGTTGTGTTCAGATGCAAATCCTGATCTCTTACATCCATGACTGAATGACTGGGTTATTAATCGTCAATTCAACCAGTCCTGCATAATCTATCACTTCGATACCTTTAACCAGTTCATGGGGGGCGATTCCGCGCACGGCAATGTCATCTGACAGCACATAAAGGCGGTTATTGCTTAGTCGGTTTGTTAGCGTATTGCTGATGATGCTGTTTTGTAATGTTCGCAGAACGGCATTTTCAAGGAACACCACAACATCGTCGGAATCAATGCGTTCCAAAATGGCGGCTTCAATCGGTGACTGAAAAATAAGGTGCAGCATGTTTAAGCGTGATCGGATAATTTGAGGCCGATAATTCCGGCAACGACCAGCGTAATTGATAGCAGGCGATACCCATCGGCAGATTCTTTAAATAGAAATATGCCTAACACTGCCACACCGACCGCACCCATGCCCGTCCAGACGGCATATGCGGTTCCCAGCGGCAGCGTTTTAATGGCCAGGATCAATAAATAAAAACTACAGCCACCGGATAGCATCGTTATGATGCTGGGCCACAGTTTGGTAAAGCCCTGATTGTATTTAAGACTTAAAGCAAATGCTATTTCTGCAACCCCAGCAGAAAATAAAAGAAACCACGCCACGCTACGCTCCTAATTTGTACTTGAATACTAAATATTTTACAATATATTGAATTTAGAAGCATTTAAAAACAGTTTGGATAAACCCGCTCGTATAACCCTCTAAAAAAATACAGGATAAGCTGGAAATTAAATTGAATAACACCCCCGCTTTGAACAAAAACCAGACTTCGAGAGGATTTGTAGAAAGAGTGGTTTTTTTATCGAGAAAGCATACAAAAACAAAGTGAACATGAGTAAGGTTTTTTTTCTGAAATATCAAACACACTCTGAACGTGTGTAAGTCAATGGCTATGATCTCCACATCAGCTTCTATAAAGCGCAATATAATCACCGTTACCCAGCTTAATCGCGAAACCAGTCAATTACTCGCCGAACATTTCTTGTCGGTGCTGGTTGAAGGCGAACTGTCTAATTTAAGCATGCCATCTTCTGGACACATGTATTTTTCGTTGAAGGACGCTAACGCTCAAGTGCGTTGTGCGATGTTTCGCACCCAGCAACGCCGATTGGCGTTTAAACCGGAAAATGGCAAACAAGTTATCGTTAAGGCGCAAGTCAGTCTGTACGAACCCCGAGGCGATTATCAGCTGATTGTCGAGCATATTGAAGAAGCCGGTGACGGAGCTTTGCGCAGGGCGTTTGACACGTTAAAACAGAAATTGTCGGAACAAGGTCTGTTCGATGCCGCGCACAAGCAAGCCCTGCCCACGTTGCCAAGAACTATTGGCGTCATCACCTCGCCGTCGGGCGCGGCCATCAGGGACATACTGACCGTGTTGAAAAGGCGGTTTGCGGCGATACCGGTTATTGTCTACCCGGTTGCGGTGCAGGGCGATAACGCGAAACATGAAATTGCCAGCGCGATAGCTACCGCTAACCGACTTAAGCAATGCGATGTCATCATTCTCGGGCGGGGCGGCGGGTCACTGGAAGATCTCTGGGCATTCAATGAAGAGTTGGTTGCCAGGGCCATTTATGCCAGCGAAATTCCGATCATTTCAGCAGTCGGGCACGAAACCGATTTTACCATTGCCGATTTTGTCGCCGACTTACGTGCAGCAACGCCGTCGGCGGCCGCAGAACATGCCAGTCCCGACCAGCAGCAGTGGCTGTCCCGATTCGTTTATTTGGAATCGCGCTTGCAGCAGCAACTGCAACGGAAGCTGAATCAACAACAGCAAGCTTTGGACTGGCTGACCCAGCGTTTGCAACAGCAGCATCCCGGACAGAAACTGGCAAGAAACACACGGCGCATGGCTGAGCTTGAGTCACGGCTTAAACTGGCTATGCACACAAGACTTCGTCATATGACCGGTGTTATCGAGGCAAAAACTGCCCAATTATGGCAGCATAATCCTGTGGTAACCATCAGCAGTCATAAGCAACGGCAAGATTATTTGAAGCAACGTCTGATTGCCGCGATTACGCATAAACTGGAGCAGCTCAACCAGCGCTTGTTAAATTCCAGCCAGACCCTGCATGCGGTCAGCCCGCTGGCTACGTTAAACCGGGGTTATGCAATGGCGATAAAGCCGTCTACAAGGGAAATCATCCGCTCCACTGAACAGCTTAAGCTAGGCGAACTGGTTGAAACCCGCCTCGCGCAAGGCCGCTTTACCAGCGAAGTTAAAGTCATTAACAGGGATTAGCGGGTGGTTTGCCTACATGGACAGATATTTGCTCCTGCAAAATCTGCATTCCCCCCCGGACAGGGTAATTGTCGCCGAACACGGTCGTCTGAGATCCAGAAGCACCGGCTTCGAGCGACGGGGATGGCCAGGGCAGTCGCAGACATGCACGCGGCGGTGGAGAGCGAAAATAGCCCATGGAAGGTAGGAATATTTTCTATCACTCGGAAGCCGACGCTCGCAGCCTGA
>JBCKWO010000065.1:0-10100 GCA_038922535.1 Methylobacter sp.
CTCCAAAGCACCCGATTCAATCACGTTATTTGCCAACCAAAAACCCCCAACAAACCCAATCCTCACCCCAATCATCACCATAAATTCCCCCCTCAAGCCAAACATGGAATAATAGCCGCCATTACCCACCAACACTGGATTGACTAACACTATGGCGCAATACATCTACTCCATGAATCGGGTCGGCAAGATTGTCCCGCCCAAAAAATATATCCTCAAGGACATCTCGCTGTCTTTTTTCCCCGGCGCAAAAATCGGAGTGCTAGGCTTAAACGGCTCGGGTAAATCGACGCTGCTGCGCATTATGGCGGGCATCGATAAGGAAATCGAAGGCGAGGCTATCCCGCTCAAAGGCATTAACATTGGCTATCTGCCGCAAGAGCCGCAACTCGATCCCAATAAAACCGTGCGCGGCAATGTCGAGGAAGCGGTCGCGGAAATCAAGGCAACTTTGGAACAACTCGACGCGGTGTATGCGGCTTATGCGCTGCCCGATGCTGATTTCGACAAATTGGCCGCCGACCAGGCACGGTTGGAAGACATTATCAATGCCTGCGACGGCCATAATCTGGAGCGCAAGCTCGAAGTTGCCGCCGATGCATTGCGGCTACCGGATTGGGATGCGAATGTCACCACCTTATCGGGCGGTGAAAAACGCCGCGTGGCGCTGTGCCGGTTGTTGCTGTCCAACCCCGACATGCTGTTATTGGACGAGCCGACCAACCATTTAGATGCGGAGTCGGTCGCCTGGCTGGAAAGGTTTCTGCACGGTTACCCCGGAACCGTAGTTGCGGTCACCCATGATCGCTATTTCCTGGATAATGTGGCTGGTTGGATTCTGGAGCTGGACAGAGGCTCCGGCATTCCGTGGGAAGGCAATTACTCCAACTGGCTGGAGCAAAAGAGCAACCGTCTGTTGCAGGAGGAGAAACAGGAATCTTCCCGCCAGAAAGCCATGAAAGAAGAGTTGGAATGGGTGCGCTCCAATCAAAAAGGCCGTCATGCCAAGAGCAAGGCGCGTCTGGCCCGTTTTGATGAATTGTCGTCAACCGAGGTGCAAAAACGCAACGAAACCCAGGAAATTTATATTCCACCCGGCCCCCGCTTGGGCGACGTGGTGATTGAGGCCGACAACATCAGCAAGGCCTTCGGCGATAAGCTGTTATTCAGCGGCTTGAGCTTTAAACTGCCGCCCGGCGGCATTGTCGGCATTATCGGCCCGAACGGCGCGGGTAAAACTACGCTGTTCCGCATGATGGCCGGTATTGACCAGCCTGATTCCGGCACGTTAACGCTGGGACAAACGGTGCAGCTGGCTTATGTCGACCAGTTGCGTGATGACCTCGACCCGAAAAAGACTGTGTTTGATGAAATTTCTGACGGACTGGATATGATTACCGTCGGCAAGTACGAAACGCCGTCCCGCGCTTACGTCGGACGTTTTAACTTTAAAGGCGCTGATCAAGGAAAAAGGATCGGCGACCTTTCCGGCGGTGAGCGCAACCGGGTGCATTTAGCCAAGCTGCTTAAAACCGGCGGCAATGTGTTGCTGCTTGATGAGCCGACCAACGACCTGGACGTTGAAACTTTGCGTGCTTTGGAAGAAGCGCTGCTGTCTTTCCCCGGTTGTGCGGTGGTTATTTCGCATGATCGCTGGTTTTTGGATCGAATCGCTACGCATATACTGGCGTTTGAAGGCGACAGTAACGTGGTTTGGTTTGAAGGCAACTATGAAGATTACGAGGCCGACCGCCATCGCCGCTTGGGTAGCGATGCGGATAATCCGCATCGGTTGAAGTATAAGAAGTTGGCGGACTGATCAACGTAGGGGCAATCCCTTGTGGTTGCCCCATTCTCAATGCCGTTTGGAGGTTGTAAACCTCGTCACGCTTCCAGACCTTCCATGTTTTAAAAACCTGGAAGGTCTAAGCCCTACCCCGCAAACACCACATCAAACCGTTTCATCAATCCGGCTATGTCTTTCCGGTAAAACTCCTGCACTGGCAAACACAAATCGCTTGGCTTTAGACCGCGTTCCTGTAGTGACTCCACTTCAACGTAAATATCGTTAACATCGTAGATTTCCAGCGCTTTAAAAATAGCGGCGGTATCTTTCATGCCCGCACTTTCAGGATTCTGAGCGTTTTTCAGTTGGAACACGCCATCGTCCAGCAACAGGATGCTGACGTGCTGGTCAAAGGCGGCGGTGATCAGGATAATATCCAGCATTTCCTGAACCTGAGCCCCGCTGTGCGGCGGTTTGCGTAGTACGAATAAATAACGCTTCATGACCTCACCCGAATACGATAAAACGATCGGCTTCCAGCGTGGCCTCAACCAGCTGTCCCAAACCGGAAATACGAAAGCCATCGGCCAAATCATACTCCTGTTTGCCCTGCCGTTTGGCCTCATCGTCATGCAATAAACCGCGCCGTTGGGCGGCGGAAATGCACACTACCAAGTCAAGCTGATGTAGCCTTGCCAACTCGCTCCATTGCGCGGTGAACTGGAGTTCGTCATCCGGCGGCATGGCGTATTTGAACGCATGGTAAACGCCGTCGTGGTAGAAAAACACCCGGAACACTTCATGTCCTTGCGCCAAAACGGCATTGATAAATCGATACGCGGTATACCCGGCATTGGATTGGTAGGGACTGGTATTAACTTGGATGGCGAATTTCATTTGATTTTATGGCTAAAACTCAAGCTTGATTAATCTATTGGGTTGCGAAAAGGCGCAGCCCAACCTATGTCCCATCTATCTGGCTAAAAACTCAGTGCTAGTAATGTCCGCTTGTTTCAAAATTGCCCGCAAAGTGCATTCCGGCATATCGCCAGGATGATTGGGTATTGTTGTATATCGGTTAGTATTTGGATTGTGCCAAATTTCATGGCTACCTGCGGCTTGCCTGTCAAATTTGAAGCCTAGCTGCTTTAATCGCTTGATGATTTCACGATAACAAAAGCCAGCCAACTGGCCCATTTAGCTACCCACAACCAGCGGATAATCGAATGAGTCTTCAGTTTGCTTAAGATTGGAAAGTAAGTGGCGCTCGGCTTGCGCTTCCAGAAGCTTCTTGGCCACGTCACGGGCGATTTCCAAGGTTTCGGTTATTGTCCGCCCCTGGGCAATCAAGCCGACAATATCTTCGGATGTGGCTAAATAAACGCCTTCAGGTAGTTTTTCAATGTGAAGATTAATGATCTGTTCCATGCGATAACTCCCGATAATTATGAATATTCACTTCGTCGTTTGATAGGATGAGAAAATAAATTTATGGATGGATTCTATAGGCTCACTGAGCATTCGCCAAATGTGTTTTCTGGCATTGTCTTGCTATCCGCACGAAGCTTGGCAACCACTCAAGCTTGCTTAATCTCATTAAAATAAAGCGTAGCGCCAATCACCGCAGCCGGTGCAACGATGATATTCAGCACCGGAATGGTCAAACCCAATACAGCCAGTCCGCCAAAACTTAATGCGCCTAGTCTTACGCTTTTGACCAGCTCTTTCTGTTCGGAAAACAACACGCCCTGATTTTCCAGCGGATAAGCCAGATATTCCAGCGCCATGCCCCAAGCCCCGAACAGCGCCCATAAAAAAGGCGCAATGACGTTGATGCCGGGGATAATCGACAACATCAGCAACGGCAAGGCTCGGGCTGCCAGATAGCCGATACGTTTTAATTCTGCCAATAGAACTTTAGACATCGGCTGTTCGACGCTTGCCAAATTCGATCCGTTCACCATTGCCAACGTTTTGGCAGATAGTTTGCCGTAAAAAGGTGCGGCAAGTAGATTTGCCAATACCGTAAAGGTGAAAAACCCGCCGATAAAAAAGCTAATGAAAAACAACGGCCATAATATCCAGCTCAGCCAATACAGCCAACCGGGGATGAAATGACCGATCAAATCCGAAATATAAAAATAGCCCAAGGTCAGGGCGACGCTGTACAGCACCATGTTGATCAGCATCGGGATGATGATGAATTTGCGCAATTCCGGGCTAGTCAATAATTTCAGGCCTTTAAATAAAAAGCCGATGGCTAATACCGGATTATTGCCTTTTTTATCAAAGCGCATCTTTTAAATCCCTTATCCCGTCGTTCTCAGCAGGATTCAATACCACGCCGCGCTCGGTCACAATCGCGGCAATCAAATGCGCCGGAGTCACGTCAAAAACCGGATTCCAGGCACTGACCAGCGAATCCTCATGGTTATAACAAGCCGGCAATAATTCGTTCTGGTTGCGCTGTTCTATTTCTATCAGATCGCCGTTAGGCATAGCCCAGTCTATGGTCGAGGTCGGCGCCACCACCATTAACTTTACGCCATGCTGTTTGGCCAAAACAGCCAACGAATAGGTGCCGATTTTGTTTGCCGCATCGCCATTGGCGGCAATCCGGTCTGCGCCGACGACTATCCAATCGATAGCGCCGGATTTCATCAGCCATGCCGCCGCCGAATCGGCGATTAATATCGATGGGATGCCGTCTTGCGCCAATTCCCAGACGGTCAGCCTTGCGCCTTGCAGCCACGGCCGGGTTTCGCCCGCATAAACGTCGATACGCTTCCGTTGATAAGCGCTACGGATAACGCCCAGCGCCGTACCGTAACCGCCGGTTGCCAAGGCACCGGCATTGCAGTGCGTCATCACGCCTGTTGCACCGTCCAAAATATCTGCGCCCAGCTCGCCCATTTTATGGTTCGCAGCAATATCATCGGCATGGATTTTTTCCGCACACGCCAGAACAGCCGCCATAGGCTTATCAAGCTGCTTATCCAGCACGGCCTTCATCTGATCCAATGCCCAAAACAAATTGACCGCCGTCGGCCTGGACTTGGCCAGCATGGCAATATCGGCCATCACTTTTTGCCGCCAATGATTGGACTGGGCATAATGTTTACGCACCGACAGCGCCACCCCGTAAGCTGCGGCGATGCCGATAGCCGGTGCGCCTCGAACCCGCATACTTACAATAGCTTCGGCTACACCGTCGGCCTCCTTGTATTCATCATAAACGATTTTTTCAGGCAATTGCCGCTGATCCAACACCCTTAAGGTGTCGCCTGTCCATTGCAAGGCTTGGACGGTCAAGTTATTTTGCATAGTCATTTTTATCAAATCATTAATGGTAAAAAGTTATAATTCGGCAACCCAACATAGGAATATTTTATGACAGTTGTCGATACCCTCATCCACGCTCGCTGGATTATACCCGTTGAACCGGAATCCGTAACCTATGAACACCATACGCTGGTTATCGATAATGGCCGGATTATCGACCTGCTGCCTACCGAGCTTGCCAATCAAAAGTATCAAGGTACGACGACCGCTTGCCTAGAGCATCACGCGCTACTGCCCGGCCTGATCAATTGCCACACCCATGCCGCGATGACCTTAATGCGCGGCATTGCCGACGATTTACAATTGATGGACTGGCTGCAAAACCATATCTGGCCGCTGGAGCAAAAATGGATGAGCGAGGCGTTTGTCAAAGACGGCACCGATCTGGCGATAGCCGAGATGATTCTGGGCGGCACCACCTGCTTCAACGACATGTATTTTTTTCCGGAAATTACCGCAGCGCAGGCGATACACCACGGCATCCGCGCCAGCATCGGCTTGATCGTGATCGATTTCCCGACGGTTTGGGCCGAAAACAGCGACGCCTATATCGAAAAAGGCCTGGCTCTGCATGAACAACTACGCCACCATCCGTTGATTTCCACGCCGTTTGCGCCGCATGCGCCGTACACGGTGTCGGACGAACCTTTGCAAAAAATCCTTACCTTGGCCGACGAACTGGAACTGCCGATCCACATGCATGTCCACGAAACGCTGCACGAAATCGAACAGGAGCAGGAAAAAACCGGACAGCGTCCCTTGCAACGGTTGCACGAGCTCGGCCTGATCAATCCGTCCTTCATCGCAGTCCACATGACCCAATTGACCGATGATGAAATCGCCCGCTTTGCCGAATCAGGCGCCCATATCGTGCATTGCCCGGAATCCAATTTAAAACTGGCCAGCGGCTTTTGCCCGGTTGCCAAATGCATCGCCGCAGGCATCAACGTAGCTTTGGGCACCGACGGCGCGGCCAGTAACAACGACCTGGATATGTTCGGCGAAATGCGCACTGCGGCGCTGCTCGGCAAAGCCGTTGCCGGTGACGCCAGTGCTGTTCCGGCCATGACCGCGTTGCGTATGGCGACCATCAACGGCGCGAAAGCCTTAGGCTTAGATAATGAAATCGGCTCGTTAAGCATCGGCAAAGCCGCCGACGTGATCGCCATTGATTTATCGCATTTGGAAACCCAGCCGTTATATTGCCCGATTTCTCAGATCGTCTACGCCGCGAGCCGTCAGCAAGTCACCGATGTCTGGGTGGCGGGCAAACGATTGTTAAAGCAGCGCCACCTAACCACCGTTAATGTTGACGATTTGAGAGTGAAAATCGCCGAATGGCAAGAGCGGTTGTCGGGCTGATTGAAGCAAGAAAAAGCATTTCGCCACAGATTTACACAGATAAACACGAATAAAACAAGATGTTGCACCAGGGCGAGAGTTCACCCAAAGGGTGTTGGGGAAAGTTAATGTAACTCGTTGTTCATCCGTGCTATTCCGTGATTATCCGTGGCTCAACTGCTTTTTCTAGGTTGAAGCATAAAGCCCCCTACTCATCTAACAACAGATTACTTAAGCGGGCAAAGTCGGCTAGCGATAGGCTTTCGGCTCTCAAGATAGGATCTATGCCCAAGGCGACAATGTCTTCCTCGGCGATCAGTTTTTTCAACGAATTACGCAGAGTTTTGCGCCGCTGCGAAAACGCCTGGGTGACCACTCGGTTAAGTTTTTTCATATCATTAACCGCAACTGGCGGTTGCCGGTGCGGCACTAATCTTACGATAGCCGACGTCACCTGCGGAATCGGCTCGAAACTTTCCGGCGGCACCTCGAATAACAGCTCAGGCTGGCAATAATATTGCATCATCACACTGAGCCTGCCGTATTTTTTACTGCCTGGAGCCGCGCAAATTCGCTCAACCACTTCCTTTTGCAGCATGAAATGCATATCTTCGATGCAATAGGCGTTATCCAGCAGATGGAACATCAACGGCGTTGAAATGTTATAGGGAAGATTGCCGATGATGCGCAGTTTTTTGCCCTCGTCAGCCAACGCCGAAAAATCAAATCTTAACGCATCGGCGCTGTGAATTTGCAAATTAGGGTGTTGTTTGAATTTATCCTGCAGCAATACCACCAAATCCCGATCCAGCTCAACCACGTCCAAGCGCACGCCTTCTTTTAGCAAAGGCTCGGTCAAGGCGCCCTGCCCCGGCCCTATCTCAACCCAATGCTGGGCAGGCTTGGCCTGAATGCTGGAGATAATGTTGTAAATAATATTGTGGTCATGAAGAAAATTCTGACCGAAACGCTTACGCGGAGTATGTGCCATTTTATTGGTTAACCATAGTTAATGCGGTTTGCAGTGCGAATTGTAGACTGCCTAAATCGGCCTTGCCGCTACCGGCAAGATCCAAGGCCGTACCGTGATCGACCGAGGTGCGAGTAATCGGCAGTCCCAGCGTGATATTGACGGCTTGGCCAAAACCCATGTATTTAAGCACTGGCAAGCCCTGATCGTGATACATCGCCAATACCGCATCCGCCGAATCCAGGTACTTGGCGGTGAACAACGTATCAGCCGGTAACGGCCCGTGCAGGTTCAAACCCTGTTTGCGAAAGCCATCGAGCACCGGCTCGATAATGTCGATTTCTTCCCTGCCCAGATGACCGTTTTCTCCGGCATGGGGGTTAAGCCCGCACACCAATATTTTCGGGTGAGCTATGCCAAAGCGCGTCCTCAGCTCGTGATCCAGTATCCTGATCACCGTCCGCAACCGGGTATGAGTAATAGCCGAACTGACTTCCGACAGCGGCAGATGCGTAGTCACCAACGCCACCCGCAAGCCCGGCGTTGCCAGCATCATCACCGGGTATCCGCCGGTAATGTCGGCAATAAATTCGGTATGGCCGCTGAAAGGAAAGCCCGCATCGTTGATAATTCCCTTGTGGACAGGCGCTGTGACCATCGCATCAAAAACCGCATCCATGCAGCCTTTGGTCGCCTTGGTGATGGTTTTTAACACGTAACGGCTATTGGCCGGATTCAGCTGACCGCACTGAACCGGTGCTGCCAGCTCCACCGGCCATACCGTCATACATCCGGCGACCTGGGCGATAGCAGGCTTGGCACTATCAAAGTCTATTATCTGAAGCGGCAGACCTAACAGTCTAGCGCGTTCTTCCAGTAATTGCGGGCTGGCTATAACGACGATTTCGTAAGGTAAATCCTGCTGTGCAAGCTGGATACAAAGATCGGGGCCTATGCCTGCGGGTTCTCCTGGAGTTAGTGCAATACGCGGTACTGTCATCTGAGCGTTAGGATAAAATTGAATGATTTTACAGCATAACTGAGGCGGCTACACTAAACAGGACATACAAACTTTTCTTTGATCATCTGCATTGACTAATCGTTACTTGTGTAGTCTTATCGCATTATCAGGATTACGATAAAAATTCGCAGATTGAACCCTGTTAATATCCATCAAATCGAGGTGAGGTGAGTCAAAATGAAAACAACAACTAATTTACAACGCCGAAAACTCTTAAAATATGCCGCACTGGGTATCGCCGGAGCAGTTACTTACCCGAGCTGGGCGCAAACAGGCGGATTTGTCAGAGTCAACGCGCCGTCTACCGACTTTCTTCCCGACGTTGAGATTGAACTGACCATGAACACGGCTGATGTCGGCATTCTCAGCGGCGAAAAAACCCGCGTCTGGAAAATCACCGGCAAGGTCATAAATGGCCCATCGGGAGTGCTTGATAATAATGAAGGTACCTATCTGGCTCCTACCCTGCGCTTTAAAAAAGGCCAGAAAGTCAGGCTAATTCTTAACAACAATTTACCGGCACAATCGATTCTGCACTGGCATGGCCTGCATGTTCCCGCCAACATGGACGGCAACCCCATGTATGCCATCAATCATGGTGAAACCTATGTTTATGAATTTGAGATACTCAACCGGGCCGGTACCTATTTTTATCACTCCCACGCCCACGGCGTCACTGCCAGACAAGTTTATTCCGGTTTGGCGGGACTGTTAATCGTCAGTGATGACCAGGAACAGGCACTGAATTTGCCGAATGCCGATTATGACGTCCCGCTGATGATTCAGGATCGCAGTTTTGACGGGCAAAACCAACTGGTTTATTCGGCGCACATGATGCAACGTATGCAGGGCTTTCTGGGCGACCGGATTCTGGTTAATGGCCGGCCTGATTTTGTGTTGCCGGTGGCGACCCGCGCCTATCGGTTTCGGCTGCTAAACGGCTCTAATTCCCGTATCTATAAACTCGCCTGGGATGACGGCACCCCCATCACCGTAATAGGTGTTGACGGCGGCTTGCTGGAAAGTCCCGAGCAACATCCTTATGTCATGCTGGCTCCGGGAGAGCGACTGGAAGTATGGATGGACTTTAGCGAACGTACGGTAGGCGTCGAGCTGAACCTGCGCAGCCTTCAGTTTGATGCTGCCACGCATGGCGGCATGGGCATGATGGGCGGACGCGGAATGATGGGGCGTAGAATGATGGGCGGCGGAATGATGTCGGTCAATACCTTGCCTTCAGGATCGGACTATCCGATCTTGAAAATCCGGGTCGCCAAAAAGGAGCAAGTCAGCGACACCTTGCCGAAAACGCTAACGCCCATCAAAGCATTAAGTAGCAAAGATGCCGCCAATGCAGCCAACCCGAAAACCATCGCCTTGTCCATGCAGCACATGTCGGCACTGCTTAATGGCCGCTCCTATAAAATGAACGACATTCAGCCGGATGAAATCATTCCGCTTAACAGCCTGCAAGTAATAGAGTTCGACAATGGTTTTGACGGCGGCATGCATGGCATGATGATGGCTATGCCGCACCCGATGCATTTACATGGCGAACAGTTTCAGATCGTCAAGCGAGAAGTGAGCTCGCGTTCCAGTGACAGCTACGCCACCGTTGCCTCTGGGTTCATAAACAGCGG
>JBCKWO010000066.1:0-10075 GCA_038922535.1 Methylobacter sp.
GCCGTAAATTGAAGGGCTATGAAGCATCCAACTAAAGAATGTTTTTAATCAAGTTCAATTTTGATGATTTAGAGGTCCCCTTTGAAATAGCCTGATTTGAAGGCCCATTTCGAGAAAACAACAAAATCGAATTGCTATATTCATCCTCCAAGCGCATTCTGACGTTCCCTATTCCGTTGAACACTCAGGAGAATCCATATGTCACACAACGTCATCATCACGCGCGATTTCGATCATATGTCCGAGGTCGCCGCGAATTTCGTCCAAGCCCACATCGCTCGCACGTTGGCGGCGCGCGGCGCCTATGTCCTGGGCCTCGCCACCGGCAGTTCCCCCTGCGGCGTCTACAAGGCGCTGGCCAAAGCAGCCAACGAGCAGAAGCTGGATGCCGCCAATATCCGCAGCTTCAATCTCGACGAATATGTCGGCCTGACCGGCGAAAATACCCAGGCGCGGGCGCTGCACCCCGAAAGCTACAGCTACTTCATGATCCGGGAATTTTTCGGCCTGTTGCACACGAAGTTCAGCGAGGCCAGCATGCCGTGGGGATGCCTCGTCGATCAGGAAAAATTGATGGGCGAACTCGCGACCCATCCCGGCGACTGGCAGGAACAAGGCGCGGACAAGGGCAAGGCCATCGTGATCGACCAGAATGCAAAGTCGGACTATCTCCGGTGGGTGCGGCGCGAAATCCTCGATGCCTACGAGCAGAAGATCCAGCGGAGCGGAGGGATCGACTTGCAGATCATCGGCGTGGGCGGGCGCGGCCATGTGGCCTTTCACGAGGCGGGAATCCCCTTTGCGGGCAACCGGATGCTGTTGGTCAAGCTTGATGAAAACACCGTGGAAAACGCCGTCGCCGACGGCCATTTCGCCCGCAAGGAGGACAGCCCCCGCTACGCGATATCGATGGGCGCTGAACTCGTCTACGAGGCGCGCTGCGTCGTTCTCCTCGCCTCCGGCAAGCGCAAGGCGGAACCTGTGGCCACTTCGCTCGCGGAAGAGCCGACGGCAGCGGTGCCCATCTCCTATAGCCAGACCTACGCCAAGCGCGGCGGCGAAATGCTCTACGTGATCGATCGCGAAGCCGCCGCCGGCGTGCTGGCCAACCGGGCCGTGATCGAAAAGCGCGGCATCGGGGTGGAAGACATCAGCGACCGCTCCGCAGCCTGCCGCGTGGAGGATCTGAAATTCTCCCGTAATCCCGCCTCGGGAATAATGGAATAGAATCCCGGCACGAGGGCGTGCCGGCTCCAGTTCGGATGCATTCTGGCCTTGGGCCTTCTGGAGACTCGATGCCCTCGTCGGGGGGCTGTTCGGCTGTCCCGAATCCGCCCTACTCGATTTCCTTCTTCAGCGCCGCCGCGATCGAATCGCACAGGCGTTTCGTCATCTCGTCCGTCGGCCCCTCGACCATCACGCGGCACATGTTTTGGGTGCCGGAATAGCGCACCAACACGCGCCCGTGCTGTCCGAGCTCCTTCTCCGCCGCCGCAATGACCGCCTGTACACCGGGCAGATCCTTGAGCGGAGGCCGGCTCGCCACGTCCACGTTGATCAGATGCTGGGGCGACAGCGTCAGAACCGACGCCAGCGCGGACACCTCCTGCCCCGTACGGTGCATCACCGCCAGCAACTGCAGGCCGGACACGATTCCATCGCCCGTGGTGTGCCGGTCCAAGAAAATCATGTGGCCCGACGGCTCTGCGCCGATGACGCCGCCCCGTTCCTTCATCATCTCCAGCACGTAGCGGTCGCCCACCGCGCTGCATCCTAGCTCGACCCCCATCTTCCGCAGGGTCGCGTGCAGTCCGAAGTTGCTCATCACCGTACCCACCGCGATGTTGCCTTTCAACTCGCCACTTTCCTTCAGATTCTTCGTGCAAATGGCCAGGATGTGGTCGCCGCTGAGCTCCACTCCGGTTTCGTCCACCACGATCAGCCGGTCGCCATCACCATCAAACGCCAACCCGACGTCAGCGCGCTCGGCCAGCACCTGCTCGCGCAGGGTTTCGGTATGCTGCGAGCCGCAGTGCGCGTTGATGTTCAAGCCGTTCGGCGTGCAATGCAAGGTGGTCACATGCGCTCCCAACTGCGCAAACACCGCCGGCGCGGCCTTGTAGGTCGCCCCGTTGCCGCAATCCAGCACGATGCGCATGCCCTTGAGATCCAACTCCGCTGGGAACGTCCCTTTGCAGAACGCGATATAGCGCTCCAAGGCGTCTTCCACCCGGAACGACTTGCCGATGCCGCCCGCCGTTGGTAGCAGGCTCGTCAGCGTACCGCCAGCCATCAGCTTCTCGATCTCGGCCTCCTCTTCGTCTGGCAGTTTGTAGCCGTCGCGCGAAAACAGCTTGATTCCATTGTCCTGAAATGGATTGTGCGAGGCTGAAATAACGAAACCCGCATCGGCCTTCTGGTCGATGGTCAGCACCGCGATGCCCGGCGTGGGCAGCGTGCCCACCAGAAGCGCATCCGCGCCCATGGAGCACAGACCCGCCACGAGCGCGTTTTCGAGCATGTAGCCGCTCAAGCGAGTGTCTTTACCGATCACCACGCGCGGGCGCTTGCCGCCTTTGCGCTCCTTCAGCACGTGCGCCACTGCGCGGCCGAGGTTCACGACCATCTCCACCATCATCGGCTCGCGGTTCGCGACCCCGCGCACGCCATCGGTTCCAAACAAAGTCTTCTCGCCCATTGTGATTCCTCTTTCCCGTTTATGCCGGCGAACCGGCGGTTTCTACGATCCGTTGCAACCACGCGGTGCCTGCGGCTTTGGCTTCCGCCGACAGCCCCTGCACTCGCGCCACATGGTTTTTTTCCTTCGCCACGTTCCACGCCGCGAGAAAGACCTCCTTCTCCGCGCACGCCACATCGCCGACGGCCGCCAGCCGGTCGCGCGCCGAAGGCCATCCCGTACACAGCGCTACGTGTGCCGCGCACAAGTCCGCGCCGAGAGTCGACCGGTCTTCCGCCGCGATCTTCGCTATCACTTCGTCGATTCGCTTCAACCGTTCTTTGCGTACCGTCGCCAATTGCCGCAGGGCCCCGGCGAGACATGCCGCGCCATGGGGCGTCCGCTCCAGCAGCGGACGGCGAACCTGTTCATACCAGACCTGCAGCGCCGCGATGTTGCCGAGATAGATCGCGCAGTTCCACATCACGCGCGCCACCGAGCGGTAGCCCGTTCCGTAGGGGAACACGCCCGCATGCGGCATGGTCGGCACCACGAGCTGTCCGCCCGAGAGCACATCTTTGCGCGAAACCAGCCCCGCCGCCTGCACCGTGCCGTATTCCAACCGCACGGGCCCGACCAAACCGCCCTGCCCGCCCAAAAAGATCGGCGCCTGGTTCAGCATCACGCCGCGCGGCACATCGCCGATCAGCGAGGCCGTCGCCTTGTCCCCGTGCGGGGTATAGTTGAAATGGATGAACGACGAGCCAATTTCGCTATGCACTTGGCGGCTCTTGCCCCCCGCCATCAGCGCGTCGCAGAAGTTGATCAAGCTGCCGCCCACCACGAATGGAAAGAAGATCGTCTGCTTCAAGCCCACGGTGTGCGCCATCTCGGCGCCTTCTTCCAGAAGGGTGACTGGCCGCACCTGCGCGCCGCTGCCCATCGCAGCCCCGTCGAGAAACACCGCTCCGCTGAAATATCCGCCCCTGAGCTCCACCTTCTCCCCGAGCTGGCAATCCTCCACCGTCGCCGGCGCCTCGCGCCCCAGCACGCAGCCCGGCCCAATGCTCGTTTGCGCGCCAAACACCTTGCACCCCGCGTGAATCTTCACCCCCCGCAGCAACAATTCTTCCACGTTCTTCATCTTTGCCCCCCTCCATACCTCCGCCACAGTAACATGAAAAGTTTCCCTGCCTAAAAGTCTTCCTGATTAGGGCTTCCCGTCTAAGACGGGACACCAGTAAAATAAACTACTGGATCAATCGTTGATTTTCCTCGCTTTGCAAAAACCAAGAAATTAAAATTGCCCTGCCTTAGACGTAAAGCCAGGGTTTTAATGTCGTAAGGCAGGCGGGTTTCGATGGAATGGTTAAGACTCATCCCACTTACTCATTCTGTTTAAACAGTCTTCAGGTTATAATAATGGTCAATTCGGCAATGGCTCCTGCATCGCCTAAAGCGTCTACTTTTTGCATGGAGCAAAATATCTGCCCATGCAGTCGTACTAAGCCCTGGTCGATTGTCCAGGGCTTTTTTCATTACCGCAGAATGGCTAGCCCCACTGCCGTTCTATCTCGATAAAATTAATAGAGGGGTGCCGCCTCAGTGATTTTCAGATGATTCAACTATTCAACTATTAAACATATGACCCAAAAACTTTATATTCAAACCAACGGTTGCCAAATGAACGAGTACGATTCCGAGAAAATGCGGGATATACTCAATGCCTCACACGGATTTGAATTGATTGACGATCCCAAACAAGCCGATGTTTTATTGCTAAATACCTGCGCGATACGTGAAAAAGCGCAGGAAAAAGTCTTTTCGGCCTTGGGTAAATGGCGCAAGATTAAAGACAAGCGTCCCGACGTGATTATCGGCGTTGGCGGCTGCGTCGCCAGTCTGGAAGGTGCGGCTATCCAGAAGCGGGCGCCCTTTGTGGATATAGTGTTTGGGCCGCAAACCCTGCATCGTTTGCCGCAACTGCTGGATCAAGCGCGGAGCCAGAAAAAGCCCGTGATCGATGTATCCTTTCCTGAAATAGAAAAATTCGATGCCTTGCCTGAACCCAGAGCGGAAGGCCCGAAAGCCTTTGTTTCGGTGATGGAAGGTTGCAGCAAGTATTGTTCATTCTGCGTGGTGCCTTATACCCGTGGTGAAGAAATTAGTCGTCCGTTGGATGACGTCATCGCCGAAATTACGGCTTTGGCCAAACAAGGCGTACGGGAAATTAATCTGTTGGGCCAAAACGTTAATGCCTATCGCGGCGACATGGACGATGGCGACATCGCCGATTTTGCTTTATTGCTGCATTATGTGGCGGCCGTGGAGGGCATAGACCGCATCCGCTTCACTACCTCGCACCCGATGGAATTTTCTGATGCGTTGATTGAAGCCTTTGCCGAAATTCCGCAACTGGTTGACCATTTGCATTTGCCGGTGCAAAGTGGCAGCGACCCTATTTTAAAAATGATGAAGCGCGGCTATACGCGTGCCGACTATTTTGAAATTATCCGCAAATTGCGTGCAGTACGCCCCAATATTTACCTGTCATCGGATTTTATTATCGGTTTCCCCGGTGAAACTGATGCCGAGTTTGAAGAAACCATGTCGTTCATCGAAGAAATCGGCTTCGATTTATCCTTCAGTTTTATTTACAGCCAGCGTCCTGGAACACCGGCGGCCGACTTACCGGATGACGTGCCTGCGGACGTTAAAAAACAGCGTCTGGAGCGTTTCCAAAAGCGCATTAATGAAATGACGGCGGCCATTTCACAAAGCATGATCGGCACTGTGCAAACTGTTTTGGTTGAAGGACAGTCTAAAAAGAACCCGCTGCAAATGCAGGGCAGGACAGAGAATAATCGGGTTGTTAATTTTATCGGGCATCCCCGCTTGGCCGGACAGTTTGTCGATGTGCTGATTGCCGAGGCGTTGCCCAATTCTTTACGAGGCCGGATGGTCGATACTTCCGTTGATAAAGTTCTTGCTACCCATTGATTTATGATTTCACAGGAAATTTCCTTCGCCCCAGCCGATAATGGCCGGTTAGCCCATTTTTGCGGCCAATTCGATGCGCATTTTCGGCAGATTGAATCACGCCTTCAGGTCGAGATTGCCAATCGCGGCAATCAGTTCAAGGTGACCGGTTTGGATGGTTCAGTGAAGGCGGCCTGCGCCGTTATGCAGACATTATTTGCCAGCACCGAGCAAGAACAACTGACTGCCGAACGGGTGGTGTTAAAAGATGTTGACGGCATCAGTTTTACCTTTTTCGATGTGCGCGATGTAGTCAGGCATCCATTGGTGCAACGTATCGTTTCCGCCTATGAGAAGAAAACCAAGGCTGAGTCGTGAACAACATAGAAATCCAAGCTGTTTTCGAATCGGCAGGTCAGCCTGATCAGCAGCAAATCCAGTGTTGGATCGATGCGGCGTTGGACGGTTATGATCAGGACACCGAGATTGTCGTGCGCATTGTCGATGAACAAGAAAGCGCCCAGCTCAACGAACAGTATCGCCATAAATCCGGCCCGACCAATATCCTCAGCTTTCCGATTGACCTGCCTGAGGGTGTCGAGCTGGATTTGCTGGGTGATTTGGTCATCTGTGCTCCGGTGCTGGAAAAAGAAGCACTGGAGCAAAACAAGGTATTAACGCATCATTGGGCACATATCATTGTGCATGGCGTATTACATTTGTTAGGCTACGATCACATCGATGATGCTGAGGCAGAGCTGATGGAAAATAAAGAAATCGCAATTTTGAACACGTTACATATCAATAATCCCTATACAGAGGTCATAGACAAATGAGTGATGAACAACCCCCAAGTAGAAACTCCCCACAGAAAAGCTGGGTCGATAAGATCAGCCATTTACTGACTGGGGAGCCGCAAGACCTTGAGGATCTACTTGAAATATTAAGAGAAGCCCGCGAAAAACGCTTATTGGATACAGATGCCTTAGCCATGATTGAAGGCGTTTTGCAGGTGTCGAAAATGCGCGTCAGGGATATTATGATACCCCGCATTCAAATGGTGGTCGTACCCAAAGATGCCGATCTGGAGACCATTATGCCGTTGGTTACGGAATTTGGGCACTCGCGCTATCCGGTTATCGACGGCGACCGGAGCAAAGTGGTCGGCGTGTTGCTGGCCAAAGATTTGCTTACGCGTATCTTAGAAAATAAGACCTTGAAAGTTCATGAAATAATGCGACCTTCCTGTGTGGTGCCGGAAAGCAAGCGACTGAATGTATTGCTGAAAGAGTTGCGTACCAACGGCAATCACATGGCGATTGTGGTCGATGAATACGGTCAGTCGGCAGGACTGGTCACCATTGAGGATGTGTTAGAACAAATCGTTGGCGAAATTGAAGACGAACACGATGAGCATGAAGACGAAGGCTATATTTTTCAGCGCAGGCCGAATGAATATGTGATTAAAGCGTTGACCCCGATGGATGAGTTTGACGAGTATTTTTCCACGCAGCTGGCAACGGATGAATACGACACCATCGGCGGTTTTATTGTCAGCCAGCTTGAACATATGCCCAAAAAAGGCGAGAGCCTAGTCGTGGATACCATGAAGTTTGAAGTCATTATGGCGGATAGCCGACGCGTACATTTGCTGAAACTAAAAATAATTACGTAGCAAAGCGGCGGGTGAGCCTTATACGCATCAACCTAAACAGAAAGCCTGTAAATTCATTGTTCCCACGCTCCGGCGTGGGAACAATGAATCCCCCTAATCGTATTTGATATATTTAAACCTCGGGTCATCGGGTGTGCCTTCCAGTGCGCCGCCTTCTTTGCCTGGCTGCCACATGACCACCTCTTCGATTTTACGGGCTAATTCAAAATCCTTGTTGGTAATGCCTTTTGCGGCATGATTCATTAGCTTAACAATGACAAAGGCGTAAGAAACGGTAAGATCAGGATGATGAAATGCCACTTCAGCCAAATGTCCCACGGCATTAACAACCATCAGCGTCCCCTTCCAGCCGCTGGTTTTGTATTTACGCCGAATCCAGCCGTTTTCAAAATACCAGTGCGGTAACTCTTCCTTTAAGCGCAGTTCGATGTCGGCATCGGAATAAGTATCTTCATGTGTGCGTTCTCTCCAACCCATAATGGTTCACCTCTTGTTTAGTTATGAAATTCAGATAATCTTGTAAACTTAGTTTTCCTGCTCCTGCTCCTGCTCCGGCGCCAGATGCGTAGTGTCGCAGCCTTGTTGGTAAAAAATAAACGACGGGGTAAATGGAATAACATCAAGCGTCAAGGTTGTTTCTTTTTGGAATGCATTAACGGCATTGGTTACGCTGCTACGAAAATTATTGGACAATTGTTGGGTCAATTTCTCTCGCGCTTCATCTGTGCCCAAGGCAAAGGGGTCTTCAGCAAGATTAGTCTCATTAATGGCTCTTTGCAACGCTTCCGTTGAAAAGCTTTGGATTTTGTTTTCGAAGTCGCTGAAGACTTGTGCGCCTTTTTCACGCTTAATCCGCTCTATATCGGCCGGATCGGCATAGAGGAGAAATGCCCCCTTAGCGCCTTGATAGTCATTTTTACAGGCACCGCCATCCATAATTCTGACTAGATTTAATATTTTGTCGCCTTTAACCCGAGTCAGCGGTGGATTTTGACCTGATAATCCCGATGAATCAGCGGGTATTGCGGGCAGTTTATCGGCAACCGGTGAAAATGGCGTGCCTTGTTTGACCTCTTGGGTCGAACATGCCGTCAATGCAATCAATGCGATGCTGATCAAAATTTGTATGCTTGCTTTCATAGGTTACGCTGCGTTGTTAAGTGAGATTGTCGAATATTGTAATCGCTTATCTTTTCAGATAAACGATTGTGCATTTCTTGCAATTTTTTTCAATTTCTACGGAATAAGTTTTCAAAGTTTTTTAGAGGATTCTTCAATTCTTCCTAATCTAGCACATACCATTACAAAATAGTTGCTCAATTTATTTCATGCGCGTTACTTATTGGCCAAGCTTCTGGCTGCAAACCCTTTGGTAAAAGCGTGTTAATTATTTACTTAATACGTTAATTGCGAGGCTTTCTGTTATGATGATTTTGCCTTCTTTTTTGAGTAGGCTTTAAATTTTTCATACTGGAGATGCTTATGATGTTGTTGAAAAATAGTTTGTTTTTGGTTTTATTCGCTTTTAGCGTCACAGTTTTAGCGAGTCCCGTTAATGTTAACAATGCATCAGCGGAGCAAATTGCTACGGCTTTGAGCGGTATCGGTCCAGCCAAAGCTGCCGCGATTGTTAGCTTGTGTAAAGCAACACCCTGTTCAAAGCCTGAAGACCTTTTGCAAGTAAAAGGAATTGGTGAGAAGAGTTTAGAGAAAATTAAAGCGGATTTACGCTTTAAAGATTGATACCCCTAAGATGATTCGATTTTTGACGCGACAAATCCCTGTAAAGGGATATAAAGGCCTGGTGTATTTACTAGGCCTTTTTTATGTCTGCTGCTTTTGGGTTTTTCCTGTTGATGCACAAGTTTTAACGAGCGACGATGTTGCTACTTCGCATCATGTTATCGAGCATACCGCCCATACCAAACCAGATTTATTGTTGTTGAAGTCTTATCAGCCAGGTCAGCCTATTCAAGATTGGTTGATGAGTGAAAAGTTGGATGGGGTGCGTGCTTATTGGAATGGCAAACAGTTGATGAGCCGAAATGGCCAAGTGTTTTCTGCACCAAAGTGGTTCACGGCTGATTTTCCACCGTTTGAGTTGGATGGAGAGTTATGGTTGGCGCATGGCCAATTTGAAGAGACGGTTTCCATTGTCAAAACCTATCTCCCAGATGAACGCTGGAAAAAAATAACCTATCAAATTTTTGAGGTTCCCAATCAAGCGGGTGCTTTGCTTGAACGCTTGCAGGTCCTTAAAGCGTATCTAACCGCGTTTCCTTCACCATCGCTGCGTATTATCGAGCAAAATACCGTACAAAACGATGCTCAAATTCAGAAACGCTTGAGTCAGGTATTAACAGCAGGTGGCGAAGGTCTGGTGCTGCGTCATCCGCAAGCCTTGTATCACACAGGACGTTCGTCTCAGGCCTTGAAGGTCAAGCTGAAAGAAGATGCGGAGTGTGTGGTGCAGGGTTATACGGCTGGAAATGGCAAGTATCAAAATAAGGTGGGTGCCTTGCAGTGTCTGTTGAGGGTAGATCAGTTTTCGAAGTTAAGTGGTCAAGATAGGTTAATCAAAATTGGCAGTGGTTTAACCGATCAATTGCGCCAAAATCCACCCGCCATTGGCACTTTGGTGACATTTCAGCACATAGGTCTAACCGATAAAGGATCACCCCGTTTCCCGGTGTTTTTAAGAGTTCGAAAAGATAAAGATTAATCGGCTAGCCATTTAAGTCGGG
>JBCKWO010000067.1:0-10000 GCA_038922535.1 Methylobacter sp.
TCAAAAACATCTTTGGTTTCGATAATTTTCTAAGTCAATTAAAAAGCAAAGCCAATGAGTTAAAAACAGAGGCGTTAAAATATAAGAATAAGGATTTTTTGAATGCAGCGATGGCAGGCTCCGCGTTGGTTGCGATGGCCGACGGCAGCGTCAGCTCGGAAGAAAAGCAAAAAATGATCAAATTTATCGAAAGCCATGATGCGCTGTCGATTTTCACCACCAGCGATGTGATCAAAGCCTTTCAGGACTTCGTAGGCCAGCTTGAATTCGACAAGGACATAGGCGAAGCCAAAGCTTATGAAGCGCTAGGCAAGATGAAATCGAATGCCCAAGCGGCGCGCCTGTTGGTTCGCATGATTATCGGCATTGCTTCTTCAGACGGAAATTTTGATCTCTCTGAAAAAATGGTGGCTACCAGAATAGCCAAGGAATTGGGCATTGATCCTGCGGAATTTGAATTGTAAGCGCCTGAATCCGTTATAAAGCCTCGATGGGCGGCTATCCGGTCGCCTATTGTTGGATACCCTTAACACCTATCAATTTTAATCAATGAGGTCAGGTTTTGAGGTATCCCCACGAATTTACCCTGCATGCTGGGTCAGCAAGTATTGACATTAGGCTTAAGTTGCGAGGAAGGCTTTGTGCCGCTGGACAGCGAGTTGTTTATTAGCCAGACGAAAGACCAAGAGTTCCCCGACCATTTTTAGGATGGCCGAAGTACAGCGGCTAAACGCTACCGTATCGGCCAACAAGCGACGGAATCCTGGTCGACACTCTATTGGCCGATGCGTGGTTTGGTACTAAGGCCATGATACGCCTAACCCAAGAAACGTCACTGACTTCGGTGTTACGAATGAAGAAGAACAAAATGAAATATCGTTTTTCCGAATATATACAAGGTGAAATGATCAACCACGACCTGAATATTCAAGCTCTCTTTAAGTGTTACGTACGTAAAGCCTGGAAACTTACCTCAGGCCAAAAATATCAGACGAATACTGTCGATGCCAAACTCAACCTGGCCGACGACTGCATGAGAGCACCAAAAGTAGGCGCTTTAGGCGACGCAGGAGCAGTTGCCGAGAAGGGCGAGCCTGAACAATGGACTCATGTCCGTTTATTGTTTGTACGCGGCAACGCCGACGACAGCCAGGGCACGACCGGAAAGCATGATTGGGCGGTATTCCAGGGAAGAAATTTTTTCATATCCTTAGCATAACTAACTGCTGGCATGCCGCTTGGGGTATGATTCGCCGGGCGGGTGTAAATTGCACAACACCCTAATGACTTTTGACTTGGAGGATGCCATGCAACTCGTTCCTGCATTATTACCCGGCCTGATTCAGGCAATCGATAACGTCGTCGAAACAAACGCTGAAGAAGTTACGGCTTTGGATCAGGCTATTGGCGATGGCGATCATGTGACCAATCTTCAACGCGGAATCAAGGCGCTGGTGGCTCAAAGCGACGAGTTGGCTTTGCTGGATTGGGCTTCGGCCTGGCAGAAAATCGGCATGATCATGATGACTGCTGTTGGCGGCGCGTCAGGTTCTTTATACGGCACGTTGTTTGTGGCGATGAGCAAAGCGGCTCGTGAGCGGCCTGTCGTGAGCGAAGTCGATTTGCAAGCTTTTGCCGAGATATTCAGCTGCGGCGTGGATGCGGTAAAGCAGCGGGGCAAGGCGGATGCCGGTGAGAAAACTATGTTGGATGTGCTGATTCCGGTGGCGGCAAGTTTGCGGCAAGATGCGGCGGGTGATGTTGCGTTAACTGAGGTTCTGGAAAATATCGCGAAGACAGCTATAGCCGGTATGGAGTCTACCAAAGACATGTTGGCCACCAAGGGGCGCGCTTCTTTTTTGGAGGAGCGCAGTCGGGGGCATATCGATGCGGGCGCTAAAACCAGTCAGCTAATGATTTGTGCGGTGGTTTCTGTGTTGGCTAGGCATTTAACAGCCCCAGCGTAAGGACGCAGTATGGACGGGCGCATCCCACAGGCGGAGCAGTTCTTCGTCAAGCAAGCTGAGGGTAATCGAGCAGCCTGCCATGTCGAGCGAGGTGGTGTAGTTGCCGACCAGGGAGCGACAGATGTTGATGCCGCGTTTTTCCCAGTATTGAGATGCCAGCTGGTAAATTAGATGAAGCTCCATCAACGGCGTCGCACCGAAGCCGTTTATATGCAATAACGCCGTTTGGTCTTTTTGCGGTTTCAGGTCTTCGTCAATAATACTGGCTAGATAATCGACAATTTCGGTGGCGCTGCTCATGGCCTTACGCTCACGTCCGCGCTCGCCATGAATGCCTACGCCCATTTCAATTTCGTTGTCGCCGATGTCGAAAGTGGGTTTGCCCAGTGCGGGTACTGTGCAACTGCTTAATGCCACGCCCATGGAGGCGGTGGCAAGGTTGACCTTATCCCCCAATGCCTTACAGGCCGCTAGGTCTGTGCCATTTTCTGCCGCCGCGCCGAGAATTTTTTCTACAATTAGTGTGCCAGCAACGCCGCGTCGCCCGGTGCTATGGGTTTTGGGGAAGGACACATCATCGCTGACCAATACGGTTCCGTTTGGACAATCAAGCATTTCGGCGGCGATTTCAAAGTTCATCACATCCCCTGCATAATTCTTGACGATGAATAAAACCCCTCCGCCATTTTCCACGGCTTGCGCAGCAGCCAGCATTTGATCAGGAGTAGGGGAGGTGAATACTTGACCCGGACAGGCGGCATCCAACATACCCGAACCGACAAAGCCTGTGTGCAAAGGTTCGTGGCCTGAGCCTCCGCCGGAAATCAGGGCAACTTTGCCGGGTGGGGTGGGCTTGATGCGCTTGATGAAGTGGGGCTGAGCGTTGAGTTGGATTATATCGGCATGGGCTTTGGCAAAGCCACGCAGACTTTCGTCAAGCAGATTATCAATGCTATTGATAAATTTTTTCATTGCAGCGGCTCCGGTAGGTTCAGGTTGTTTTCATGATGGCGTGGGCAACGAGTCTGATCAATCAGCTTCAATACGTAACAAGGTTTTTCAATGCTTCTGTGACATCCCGGATATCCTGCATAACCCACGTAGGTCGATAATCTGTGGATTTAAAATCATCTTCGGTGGACACACCTGATAAAACCATGAGGCTGCGGATGCCGGTGCGGACGGCACCCAGAATGTCGGTTTCCAAGCGATCGCCAATGGCCACTGTTTGGGCTGGGTCAATGCCTAGTAACGCGAGAGCTTGCTGGTAGATGATCGGTTCGGGCTTGCCGATGATGGTCGGTGTTACGCCGGTGGCTACCTGGATTGCCGCCAAAATTGCGCCGTTACCGTGAGTAATGCCGCGCTCTGTCGGTAGCGTGGTGTCGGCATTGGTGCCAATGAATTTGGCGCCGGCGCGGATATTCAGTGTGGCTGTTGCCAGCTTGTCCCATGACAAGGTTTTATCCATTCCACAGACAACAATGTCAGCACCCATATTGGGATTGTCTTTGTCATCATTCAATTCATAGAGATCGGTCAAGGTAAAGCCGCGTTCAATAAGCGGTTGCCTAGCGCCGTCTTCGCCGATTACAAAAATACGGGTATCGGCCGGATTGGTGTGCTCGGACAGGTATAGCGCTGTTGCCATGCTGGAGGTCAGAATTTCATCTCGGGTAACTTCTACGCCCATAAGAGCTAGTTTGCTGACATATTGCTCCTGGGTCAGTCTGGCGTTGTTGGTCGCCAGAATAAAGCGGATTTGTTGGGTGCGCAGGGTTTGGAAAAAATCTGTTAATCCGGGCATGGGCTGTTCGCCGTGCCATAAAACGCCATCCATATCAATGATAAGTGCGCGAATATTGGTAAAAGGTTCCATCAGGTGTTTCTCTCTCATATTTTGGGATATTGTTATTATAATTTAGATTAAGTACAAGATACATGTTCCTTTGGGCTTCATCGGCGCAGTCTTTGGCTTTTTGGTTAGTGGTTAGAGAATGGATAATACGGGTCGAAGGGCCTACTGATGTTTTTTACGACGCTGTGTTCGGTGTTAGTTGGTCGATGAGCAAGGCCCTGCTGGGCAGCTTAAAACCAAGGGTAGTCGCAGTGATGGTCATAAGCTCGATGCCGTTGCTTTACCAGTGTTTAGGCTGTGTGGGAGGGCACGAAAAGACAGTGTGACCGACTTCGCGGGGTAAGCTGAATTGTCTCGAGTGTATAGCATAAAGCTTGTATCATGTTGCTGGTATATTCCACTTCATGTCGTTGAAATTCATATGCCAACGTGAACATTGAGCATTGGGCATTGACATCAGTCCCCTTTCTACTTTAAAGTTGCATTCGCATAAAGAGTAAGCAACTACAATTATAACTATTACTATTACCCATCGGAGCACGCATCATGGCAAAACCATTAATACAAATGGCATTAGATTCATTGGATTTCGACCAAACAGTAGGTCTTGCTACTTTAGTAGCTCCTTACGTTGATATTTTTGAAATTGGGACTCCATGCATTAAGCATAATGGAATTAACCTAGTTAAAGAATTAAAAGCAAGATTCCCAGATAAATTACTCTTGGTTGATCTTAAAACAATGGACGCAGGCGAGTACGAAGCAACGCCTTTCTATGCAGCAGGCGCTGATATTTGCACAGTTTTAGGCGTATCTGGCCTTGCAACCTGTGTAGGCTTTATCAAAGCAGCAAATGCATACGGTGCAGAAGCTCAAATCGACTTAATTAATGTCGAAGACAAAATAGCATGCGCACGCGCAACTGCTGAAGCAGGTGCTCAAATTTTGGGCATACACACAGGTCTGGATGCGCAAGCTGCGGGTCACACGCCTTTCAATGACTTGAGCGACATCGCAAGACTGGGCTTAAACGTCAGAATTTCTGTTGCCGGTGGAATTAACGCGTCAACTGTGCAGGATGTGGTTCGCGCAGGCGCGAACATCATCGTGGTTGGTGCTGCAATCTATGGTGCTGCGTCACCTGCTGATGCAGCGCGTGAAATTCGCGAATTGGTTGATGCGGTATAATTATGCATCAGCAACTTATCATAGAAAAAATTTCGGGCGTTCTTGAAGCTACAGATAATGCCTATGATGTAAAGTTGACCCAATTGCTTGATAACGCTAAGCGTATATTTATTGCGGGTGCTGGGCGATCCAAGCTGGTTGGTAATTTTTTTGCAATGAGACTTGTTCACGGCGGCTATGATGTCAGCGTCGTGGGTGAGATTGTGACGCCAAGCATTAAAAACGGTGATTTGTTAATTATTATTTCCGGATCCGGAGAGACTGAGCAATTAATAGCATTCACTAAAAGTGCAAGAAAAATAGGTGCTAACATTATCTTGATCTCTGCGAAAAGCGCATCAACCATTGGCGATCTGGCAGATGCAGTATTTCAAATTGGTAACCCGGAACAATATGGTAAGGTTTTAGGGATGCCCATGGGGACTGTGTTTGAGCTATCTACTTTGTTATTTTTGGAAGCAACCATTTCTCATATTATCCATGAAAAGGGAATTCCCGAAGAACTAATGAGAGAAAGGCACGCTAATTTGGAATAGCTGCACAGGAGCGAGTGGTCATAACCACTCGTTCTAATCCTTCTAGGGTAAAACACCGAAAGAACATTTCGTGACAGAGTCGAGCAGGCTGAAAAGTCACCATTAAGTAATCTATTTATAGTAAGGAGAAGAATATGACTTCGCGTCGAGAATTAGCGAACGCCATACGCGCTTTGAGCATGGATGCCGTGCAAAAAGCAAACTCTGGTCATCCAGGCGCGCCTATGGGTATGGCGGATATCGCCGAGGTTTTGTGGAATGATCACCTGAGACACAATCCGTCCAATGCAAAATGGTCAGATCGTGACCGTTTTGTTCTTTCCAATGGTCACGGATCGATGCTGCTTTATTCACTATTGCATTTGGCCGGCTATGATTTGCCGATGAGTGAGTTAGCCTCATTTCGTCAACTACATTCAAAATGTGCGGGACATCCAGAATACGGTTTTGCCCCCGGCATTGAGACAACGACCGGTCCATTAGGACAAGGTATTGCCAATGGTGTTGGTTTTGCGATGTCTGAAAAACTGCTTGCAGACCAATTCAACCGTCCAGGTCATAAAATCGTTGATCACCATACCTATGTATTCATGGGCGATGGCTGTTTGATGGAAGGTATTTCCCATGAAGTCTGTTCATTAGCAGGTACTTGGGGCTTAGGTAACTTAATCGCTTTCTGGGATGATAACGGTATTTCTATCGATGGCCATATTGAAGGCTGGTACACGGATGATACGGTAAAACGATTTGAAGCTTACGGTTGGCATGTCCTGTCTGTAGACGGACATAATCCTGAAGAGATTTCTAAGGCAATTGTCATGGCTAAAGCGATGACTGATATGCCTTCATTGATCTGCTGTAAAACAACCATTGGTTTTGGGTCGCCAAATAAGTCTGGCTCACATGAATGTCACGGCGCGGCTTTAGGTCAACCTGAAATTAATTTAACTAAAGCAGCTTTAGGCTGGGATCACGAAGCGTTTATCATTCCAGAAAATGTTTATGCAGGCTGGGATGCTAAAGCCAAAGGTGCAAGAGTCGAAGCCGAATGGGATACACGCTTTGCAGCTTATGC
The DNA here is from genome assembly GCA_038922535.1 of Methylobacter sp. Classification (GTDB taxonomy): domain Bacteria; phylum Pseudomonadota; class Gammaproteobacteria; order Methylococcales; family Methylomonadaceae; genus Methylobacter_A. The sequence continues at coordinate 6,625 of JBCKWO010000067.1, forward strand.
AGCAGAATATCCTGAGTTGGCAGCAGAATTTAAACGCCGTATGGCGGGTGAATTACCGGCTAATTGGCAGGCAGCGGCTGACGCATTAATTGCTGAAACCAACGCTAAAGCAGAAAATCTTGCTACACGTCAGTCTTCACAAAAAGTCATTGGCGAATTAGCTCCGACCTTACCTGAATTTTTAGGAGGTTCTGCGGATTTAACCGGCTCTAACTTAACGAGTTGCAGTAGCTTTAAGCATGTTAGCGGTAAAGAGATGGGTAATTACATCTCCTACGGTGTGCGTGAGTTTGGCATGTTCGCAATTATGAATGGTATGACGTTACACGGCGGCCTATTGCCTTTCGGCGGAACATTCCACATGTTCTCTGATTATGCGAAAAGTGCCTTACGTATGGCAGCGTTGATGAAAATTCGTACCATTGCTGTTTTAACTCATGACTCTATTGGTCAAGGGGAGGACGGTCCAACGCATCAGCCGATTGAAAATACTTCTGCTCTGCGGTACATTCCTAACATGGATGTCTGGCGACCTGCCGATAGCACAGAGACAGCGGTTTCTTGGGTAATGGCTGTAGAGCGTATGACAGGGCCGACAAGTTTAGTGTTAAGTCGTCAAGGCTTGCCTTTCATAGTACGTACTGATGAGCAAATTGCCGCTATCCGTAAAGGAGCCTATACCCTTTCTGAAGCAAAAGGCAACGCACAAGTTATCTTGATTGCAACGGGTTCAGAAGTTGATTTAGCAATGCAATCACAAGCAGCTTTAGCAGAAAAAGGTATTCAAGCGCGTGTTGTTTCAATGCCGTCAACCAATGTATTTGACCGTCAAGATCAAGCTTATAAAGACAGTGTCTTAACGCCCGGTGTAAAACGTGTTGCGATTGAAGCAGGTATTACTGATTTTTGGCGTAAATATGTTGGCTTAGAAGGCGCAGTTGTCGGCATTGATACTTTCGGCGAATCTGCACCTGGTGGCGTAGTGATGAAACACTTTGGTTTTACTGTTGAAAACGTTGTCAAAAACGTAGAAGCGATACTTTAAATTTAAAGGTTATGCTTGCGTTAGTTGTTGTTTATTGAGAAGACTTAAAAGACGATTGGGTGCGCATCTGACGCATTGATAAATCAGGATTTATAAGTCTAAGGCACAAACGCAGGCATGACTACTCTAAAAACAACGCATAGAGGGGGATTTACACGTGAAAATAAATAATTTGACGAATGGTTTAGTTGCTACGCTGTTATTAATCAGTCCCATAGTAGGGGCAGAAACAGAATATCCGGCATCGGATTTCAAACCCAAGGTAATTTTTCAAGATACTGAAAGCAGTACGGGCGCAACTGCGGCTGTGCCGACTAAGCAGGCTAAGTCTACGGCTGAAGTGGATTCAAAATATCCAGCCGCAGATTTTGAGCCAAAGGTTCTATATAAAGATGCTGACTATAAGCCAAGTAAGTTAACTGGAGCATCGTCTTCGTCTGAACGGGCTATGGCAACTGATACAGCGATAAGTACATCGGTAGAAGTTGAAGAAGAATCAATGATGAGTTACTTGCTGGGGTTGGCGGTTTTTGCCGTGGCTGGGTTCATCTTCTTAGGTAAGCGCGAATCAAAAGCTAAAGTTAATAAATCACAAGCCTATTCCGGCTATGTTAGTGGACTTTCCGGTGTTGCTCGATATTTGAGGAAACATAATATGGCTGCTGCGACGGGTGTCGCCAGATATTTGGAAAGCAGGGTTGGACCTGAAAAAGAAGCGGTAAGTAGCGTTGAAAAGTACCTTGAAAGACAAGCTAGATCTGCAAAAGAAAAAGCTGCGCAAGCGGGAACTGGAGTTGAAAAGTACATGCGCGACCGGGGGTGATAAGTGGATCAAAATTACCTGATCGATTTAGTATCCGGGCTTTTTGGTTCTAAAAAAAATAGTGTAGTTCGAGCCAGTCCTCGTGCATATGTTGCTACCCCTAAAGGACTTGCAGGGCTTACTGGAGTTGATAGGTATTTGAAAGGCCAGGAAGTTGTGCCGGTGCTAAGTGGAGTTGCTAGGTATTTGAAAAGCATTGAAGAGTTGTCGGCGGTAGGCGAGGTTGCCGATCATCTGGAGCCTCAAGAAGAGATGTTAATAGCCAATGAGCTTGGACAGGGGATTGATAAGCAAGAAGTTGCTGTATCGCTGAGTAGTGTTGCCAAGTACTTAGAGAAACTGGATCAGTCTCCTGTAAGTAGTGTTGCCAAGTATATGGCAAGACAAGCTATATCATCAAAAAAGGTACCGCTTATTAGCGGTGTTGCTAAGTATCTAGCACAGCATGTTGTCGTTACAAAAAAGATGCCGGCAATCAGTAGTGTTGCTAGGTATGTGGAAGAACAAACGAAGTCACAGGCGTTAAGCGGCGTTTCAAAATACTTGCTGAAACAGTCAATTTCGGACAGAAATGCAGCAGCGGCAACTGGCGTTGCTAAATATCTGGAAGACGAGTCCATCGCAGTGAGAAAAGCCGCTGCGGTGGCTATAGTTGCAAGGTATCTGGAAGAGCAGCGAATCTTAGCAAAAGAGCAAGAAAAAGAAAAAGAAAAGCAAGCGCAGCTGGCGAGAGAAATAAAGATGGAAAAGGCAGTTGAAAGGGCGCAAGAAAGATTAGCGGCAGCGGCGGCGGCAGTGACAGGAGTGGCTAAGTATTTGGAAGAGCAGGTGATTTTGGCAAAAGAAAAACCCTCTGCTAGCGGTGTTGCCAAGTACTTGGTAAAACAACTTTTAGCTAGAAAAGATGCTCCCCTTTTAAGTGGAGTTGAAAAGTACTTAGCAAAACAGGCAATACACGAAAAAGATGCACCGATAGTAAGTGGCGTCGCAAAGTATCTAAAAAAAGAAGCGATGACGGAAAGAAAAGTGATCAAAGTAAGCGGTGTTGCCAAATACATGGAAAAACAGGCCGTTTTGCCAGCTACAAGTGGAGTTGCTAAATACTTGACAAGGCAAATTGTATCGGCAAGAGCAAACCCAGAAAAAGCGTGATTGTGATCGAGTAATCAATGGTAAGGAATCCCGGTTGATCCTGAGTCAGGAGGCTTTTGCGAGATCATATCGATGAGTGTGAATTTACGTGATCGGTTTAGATTGAGTGAGATGAAGGCACTGGCGTCATCGTTAGTAAGCCTGCAAAATAATTTTTGAGGTCTACTAAAATTACTCATTAAAATTAATTGCCGCTACCTCAGCTTGCTGTTCATTGTATAGGGGTGTTTATTTTTTATGATAAACACACCACCATTACTCACGCTATAATTCCATCTCTGCATTTATATAGGATTTCACGCTTACATATTCTGAATGTATTTGGAAATGGCAAGAGTGTGTCCTGATGTTTTTAA
>JBCKWO010000068.1:0-9972 GCA_038922535.1 Methylobacter sp.
GCATTTTCCGGTGTTGACCCAGACCAGCCGGAACGGCTGCGGTAAAACCGGTGAGTGATGAGGCGTGCCCAGACAGCGCAGCTGCACATCCCGGACGACACCTGCCGCTCGTGCAGCCTCTGTCAACGGACACTCCTTGCTCACCTCATAAGCGACATTTGCTTTAACCCGGCCGACAAAACTGCACGGTTGGTCGTGCAGCTCCTGGAACAAGCCATAGTCCGTATAGCCCCGATCGAACACATAAAAGCCGCCGGGCTGAACGAAGCGTCGCAACTCGGCGCGCTCCGAACCTATACCGGCGGTCACCGAAACCGCAATCGGATTGGCCTTGAACACCGAGAAGGCGACATGCAGCTTGGCTGCCCGATGCTGGTCATCTTGCCACAATGCCCAAGCCATGCGCGGCAGTGCTGGTAACAAGCTGCCGTCGACCGCGACCAACGGCAGCAGCGCGGCCGGACCGGCACCGGGCTGGGGTGTCGGCAGACGGCTGACGAGAGCGGCAATAACCTTTTCCAGCAAGGCCGCATCAAACACCTGCTGGGCTTCGCTGAGCGACCCCAGCGAAGTGCGGTGAATACCCAAGTGCTTGACCTTGCTCAGGTCTGTCGTTCGTTGGAGTCCGCGCAAGCTGGTAATCGTGGGATTGAAAAAGTACAGCAATAATAATAGCGCATACTGATCGTAAAACAGGTTCCGATTGCCGGCACGGTCACGTTCGGCACCGGCCTCATGCCAATCCGTTAACAGCGAACCCAGCAATTGCAGGTATTTGAAACCTTGAAGTTGTTCCTCCGTATGAGGACCCCATGGAACGCTCATAGCAATCTCCTACTGAAATAGAACTATATTTATTGTCTTGAACATCATATTCCTTTATGTTCTCAAACAAAATCCGTGCCGAACACTATTGCTCGCAGGCAGGACGGGGAGCTGCTCAACACCCTGCAAGCGGGCTTCAAATACATCGAGAACGACTCCTTTCAAAGCACCTTCCAAGGGCTGTTCTCCGAGATTGATCTAGCCTCCCATAAGCTGGGCAGGACCTACTCCGACCGCAACGCCAAGCTCTGCACCATCATCCAAAAGCTCGCGGAGGGCTTGGCCGAGTTCTCCGCCAACATTGATGCGCTGGGCGATGCCTACGAGTATCTGATCGGCCAGTTCGCCGCCGGTTCAGGTAAAAAGGCGGGCGAGTTCTACACCCCGCAGCAGATTTCCGACATCCTCTCCGCCATCGTCACGCTCGACAGCCAGGAACCCGCTACCGGCAAGAAGCCGCGACTGGAGAAGGTTCTCGACTTCGCCTGCGGCTCCGGCTCCCTGCTCCTGAACGTGCGAAAGCGCATGGGGGCGCATGGCATCGGCAAGATTTACGGACAGGAAAAGAACATCACCACCTACAACCTCGCCCGCATGAATATGCTGTTGCATGGGGTGAAGGATTCGGAGTTCGAGATTTATCACGGCGACACCCTGACCAACGACTGGGACATCCTGCGCGAGCTCAACCCCGCCAAGAAGCCCTACTTCGACGCCATCGTCGCCAATCCGCCCTTCAGCTACCGCTGGGATCCCACCGATGCGATGGGCGACGACGTGCGTTTCAAAAACCATGGCCTCGCCCCCAAATCCGCCGCCGATTTCGCCTTCCTGCTGCATGGTTTCCACTTCCTGAAGGACGAAGGCGTGATGGCCATCATCCTGCCCCACGGCGTGCTGTTCCGTGGCGGCGCGGAGGAACGCATCCGCACCAAGCTGCTCAAGGACGGCCACATCGACACCGTCATCGGTCTGCCCGCCAATCTGTTCTACTCCACCGGCATCCCAGTCTGCATCCTCGTGCTCAAGAAGTGCAAGAAGCCGGACGACGTGCTCTTCATCAACGCCGCCGAACACTTCGAGAAAGGCAAACGCCAGAACCGCCTCACGGACGAGCACATCGCTAAGATCATCGACACCTACCAATTCCGGAGGGAAGAGGAACGCTATTCAAAGCGAGTCTCGATGGAGCGAATCACTGAGGAGGGATACAACCTGAACATCTCTCGCTACATCAGCACGGCGGTTGCGGAGAAGGAGATCGATTTACCAGCAGTTAATACCGAATTAGTGACACTGGAGAAAGACATCGAGTCAGCACGGGACAATCACAATGCGTTTCTCAAAGAACTCGGTCTGCCAGCCCTGCCGTGAACCTCAGAGCGATTCAATGAGACCGCATAACCCAGCAGTCAACCGGACCTGCGCAACTGGAAGGCAAGTTTCCCCCACCTTTATAATTTTTTAAAGCACACACCCTATGAAAATTAATATCCAACAGATGATGACAGAAAGCGGCGTGGTATTCGGCACCAGCGGTGCACGCGGTCTCGTTAGCCAGATGACCGACCAAGTCTGTGCGGCTTATAGTCTGGCATTTTTGCAAGGTCTTAATCTTGTGAAGCCAGGGCAAACAGTCGCATTAGGTATGGACTTGCGGCCGTCTAGTCCCGCTATCGTTCGTGCTTGTGCTGCCGGTATTCGCCAAGCCGGTGGTGCAGTGGACTTTTGCGGGATGCTGCCCACCCCGGCGCTGGCATTATATGCCTTACGCCAAGGCATACCCGCCATCATGGTTACCGGCAGTCACATTCCATTCGACCGCAACGGGATCAAGTTTTATCGAGCCGAAGGCGAAATCAGCAAAGCCGATGAAGCGGCCATCACCCATGCCGAGGTCGAATTGCCAGCGATCACCGATGATGGGCTAATGCCGACTGTCAACCCCGATGCTTTGCTACAGTATCAGCAGCGTTATACGTCTTTGTTTGCCGATGATTTTCTGGCCGGTTGGCGGATCGGGATTTATGAACACTCCAGTGCCGCGCGCGATTGCCTGCGTGATGTACTGAGTGCTTTGGGTGCCGATGTGGTTGGATTAGGTCGCACCGATACCTTTGTGCCTATCGACACCGAAGCGGTTAGCGAAGAAGATCGTCAGCGTGGGCAGGCCTGGGCCGCCGAGCACCATCTCGATGCCATTATCTCCACCGACGGGGACGGAGACCGGCCTTTGATTGCTGATGAAACCGGTAACTGGCTGCGGGGCGATATCGTCGGCTTACTGTGCGCGCATTTTCTCGGTGCCGACACCGTGGTCACGCCGGTGAGCTGTAATACGGCGATTGAAACATCCGGGCTATTTCGGCAGGTGGTCCGTACCCGTATCGGTTCTCCCTACGTGATTGCCGGTATGGAACGGATGCTCGCTGCGGGCAGCCCCAGCGTAGTCGGATTTGAAGCTAACGGCGGATTTCTGGTCGGCAATGATTTAATGGTCGGCGGACGCACACTGGTCGCACTGCCGACCCGTGATGCGCTATTGCCCGCTTTGATTGTGTTGGCTATGGCTCGGCAACAAGGCAGCAACGTGTCGGGCTTGCTGAGCGGTTTGCCGCAACGTTATACCGCGAGTGACCGCTTACAAGATTTTCCTGTTGCCAGCAGCCGGGCGTTATTGGATAGCTTGCAAAACGACGAGACAGCTTATCAAAGCCTGTGGAGTAATGAGCTAGGTTCAGTTGTGCAGCGGGATTTGACCGATGGCCTGCGGTTGACCTTCGGCAACGGCGAGATCGTGCATTTGCGTCCATCCGGCAATGCCCCGGAACTACGCTGCTATGCGGAAGCCGATAGTATGGAACGGGCACAAGCACTGGTCACCTTGACTCTGCAACGAATTGCCAAAGACTATAAATAAAAATTGTTGTCGTCAGCACGAGTAGAAAACAGGGCTGAAGATTTTAAGCGACCTTATGATATTTTTAGCCCTGCTTATCGCCTATCGCTATAAGTAATGGATCAAAAGTTGTTTAACAATCTGTAGGAGTGGCTTTAGCCGCGAGTATCGCGGCTAAAGCCACTCCTACATCAGAGTTTTGTTAAAACAGTTATGGACACCTACTTATATGTAGCATTCAATCATTTGCGCTGAATGCGTGATTAGCTATTGATTTTATGGGAATTATCCATGTCAACGTGTGTTTTCCACAACACTATATATAGCAAGCACCCCACGAAGTCGGGAAGAGCCATATTTTAAGGAGTTTTTCTGGAATGAGGTATTGGAAATAAAAAATTCCAAATCTATTCTGGGTGAGGTCAGTGGGGGGGGGGGGGGGGGGGGGGGGGGGGGGGGGGGGGGGGGGGGGGGGGGGGGGGGGGGGGGGGGGGGGGGGGGAAGAAGGCGTCACGGTATCATACCTATGTATCACACCGCGACTTCTTTTCATCTTATTATATTTATAACTTATTGAAAAATAAGTATAAAAATCTCATTTGGTGGAGGCGGGGGGAATTGAACCCCCGTCCGCAAGTACTCCGCCACAAGGTCTACATGCTTATCCCGCTCTTTGATTTAGCCAGTGACTACCCGTCGGGCCAAGAAAATCACCAGCGATTCCGTAAGGTTTTAGCGCATCCACACCGGACAGATTTCAGCGCGATCTTATGTAGATGACCTCTGAGCGCCTTTTCATACCAAAGGTACTAAAAACTCCACCCGCATAAGCACAGATGGTCAGAGGAATGGTGCTGTGTTTAAGCAGCTAAAGCCATTGAGTAGTTTTCGTCATTTGCGAATACTTTAGTTTCAGTAGATTTTACGAGGTGTACTGTCCTCGGCATGCACTCTAGGTTTCGCTACCCACGTCGAAGCCATGTCGCCCCCGTGAACTGTATTCTAATTTAATTGGATAAAAATTGTACAATTATTTTTTTTGACCAGTGTTTATGCGGCTTTACCGCCTACCCTTCGACAAAGTTGGGCATCCCGTTTATATCCGACATTATCACGATCAAAGGTCGGGCAACGCTTAGCAGTTGCCCGACCTTGACTATCCGACTCCAAAGGCGCGTACGGCACGCCCTACAACCTTATATCGACGCTTCTTAATCAATAAGCATCCGAGCCAACGGGCTATTGCTATCTATTAACGGTTGCCGGTCGGTATCGGCAACATCGCAAAGCTCGATAATCCCGTCTAGCTGCTTGATCTGCTCGGCATGCTGATTGCTGATGTAAGCTATCGCGATCAACACTTCGCCGTCGATCATGTTGATGGCGTTGCTTAAGCCTTTATTCAGCCCTCTTAACACGCTTTTTTCCAGCGAGGGTTCTAGTTTTCTCAGGATGAAAAAAGGCGTCAGCCAAGTGATGGCGATTAACAAGCCGCTATGTATCGCAAAATCGACGCCTAAATAATCCACTTTGGTCATGTTGCTGGTGTAATAGCCAATAAAAACCTGATAGCCAACCCAACTAATGGCCGCAAGCGGCAAGATGATTTCGCAAAAACGCATCAATTTTAAAAACGCGCGATGCACCGTATTGCCGGGATTTACCAAAGCCTGTCTGGCCGCCAGCTCGCTTTGCGCCTGGATGATTTTGGGTGCTTTTTCACGCAACACGGGCAGCTGGCTTTTAAGCGGGTGTACCGGGACGCCAAGCTGGTCGGCATTGAGTACAAATTCATCCAGCGCATCGTCGAAACGGGCTTTCGCCCACTCGTCCCATAAGTTCAATTTAGCGCCGCCTGCCGGATGACTTAATAAATCGGCTGCGTGTTCGGCATAGTGTCGCGCCAGCTGCTGGATAGGCCAGGCAAAACCCTGTTGCAGCACTTGGGTGGTACGCTGCCACTGATCTTGCCACAGCGTCGGCAATTGTTGAAAAGCTGCCTCTGAACCCAGCAACAGGCTGGCACAGATCAGGTTTTGCTTTAACTCACCCTTTTTAATCCGGGCGCTTCGTTGTTCGAGTTGCTTAACGATATGCTCGGTCGCCAATGAGCCGACAGTCGATTCCAGTGCGGCAAACTCATCGGCTTGCAGGTCTTCGGCGCAGACGGTCTTGAATATGATCGGCTCGGCAAATCCGGCTTGATGCAGTTGCCGTTTAAAATCTTCATACTGCTCGGTCTGACCTCTGTCCCACTGATTCAAGACAAACAGCCAGCCATGTTTGCCGCCTTCTGCGAGCAGCAAACGCCAAGCTTTTTCATCCCGGTAGCGTTCGGGGCTGACCACATAGATCAGCACGTCGATATGCGGCAGCCATTCCAACACCTGGTGCTTGTTGCTATGCTCGGTGCTGTCGAAATCGGGCATATCAATCCAGATGATATTCTTTTTGGACTCATCGTCATGTTCGGCAATCTTGATTTGCGCCAGCGGTAGTTGCTCGGGCAAATGCTTTATCGCAACGCTATGGTGATGATAGAGCGTAACTTCCCGCGAAGTGGGCCGCTCGACCCCCGCCCTGGCGATAGCTTTGCCTGCCAGCCGGTTAAGCAAGGAACTTTTGCCCACGCCGGTGCCGCCCATGAAGGCGACGATCAGCGGCCTAGAGCCATTATGGTTAAACAGCGTGTCGGGCGTCCTAGCGTCAAATCCGGTTAACGGCTGCGCGGCGTCTGCATGAATCCAGCCTGCGGCAACGGCCTGTTCGGCCCAGCGTTTTGTGGTTTCTACCAAACTAGAGTAATCGTAAGCCATGGCGCTTTTCTGTAAGTTGATGCTCTGCCACACGCAGCTGGTCGGGAGAGATATTGAAATGGGTGGTCATCGATAATTGCTCGGGCAGTTGCATGAGTTTTTTGCGTAGACTGTCGATAAACAACGCCTGTTTTACGGTGTTGAACTGGCTTTGTTTTAACTCGGACTCCACTTTGTGCATATAGCCGCCTACCGCGCTTTCCGCCAACAATGAAGTCAAGGTCAGCATCGCCGGGGCAATAACCAAGTCATGCAGTCCTATGCCGCCCATTTGCAGGGTCAGTACAATAACGGCCGCATCGGCAGCCGCTCGGGTTGCCCGCAAGCTGTTCAACACTATCGGCTGTTCTTGCAGCTTGTGATACATCCGGGACGCGGCGCTTTGTACATCGACTTGAAAAGACAGGTGATAGCTCGTTGCCGCTTGGCTAAAATCCTGCAACACATCCTGCCGCTGACTGCGCAACACACTGTTGACTTGTCGCCACCACTGGCTCTGCTGACTTTGATCGACCTTGTCCAGTAGTTTGTCCGCCAGTTGAATTAGCGTGTGTTCGGCTATTTGATTTAACAAGACTATTTCATGGCTGCTGTCTAAAACATGCAGTCTTTTGCGCCCCAGTTTCATGATCTGTCTGACCGGCCAAGTCAAGACTTGGCGAGTTCCGGCCAGAATGCGGGCTAATCCGGGTATTTCCATTAAATTCAGCAATTCGGTCATCGCAAGCTGAAAGGTTTCATAATGATGCGGGTGATTGAGGTAATCGCGCTGGTAACTTTCCATCGCCTGATCGATCATCAGATCGACCCATTCCTGCCAATCATTTAACGCCTGATGTTCGGCAAAAACCGGTTCCAGCCAGGTTTGCCAGTGCCTTCTCAACAGCTCTTGTTCAAATCGCGCGTGTTTGTCGGGCTTTACTTTATGCGCCAGTTGGCTAAGCAACTGGCGCTTGGACTCAGGCCACACCGGCAACCCACCCGGCTTTTGATAACACAGCGGCACGACCTCGGGAAACTCATCGGTTCTGGCTTGCCGCCACTTCTCTTTTAATGACTGGATAATGATAGCCTCCGAACCTTCAGCCAATTTATTCAGGCAAATAATCGTCGGTTGATGCAGTTCTTCAAGCGCGGCCATGATGTCCCAGACCGATTGATCCGCATATTTTTCCTTGCTGACCACCAGGATAACCATATCCGCCAAGGCAATCGCCCTGATCACGCCCTCCCGGTAAGTGGCTGAATCTATCGAATCGAAATCGGGCGTGTCCCACAAAACGCCGTGCGGCAGAAGCTGTGAGTTTGTGGTGTTTTGAGTGAGAGAATAGCAATCGTGCCGGTCTTTGCTGAGCTGCGTTTGCTGCAATTGCTGGAATCGGCCGAAATAACGCTGCAAATCGTTACAGTCGCCAAGAGTGATGCCGTTGCAAAATCCCTGGGGGTGTATGGTATAACCCGCCAGCGGACTGACTCCGGCGACGCTACTGTTTAACAACACGTTGACCAGCGAACTTTTTCCGGCCTGAGTCGGCCCTATGACTGCCATCTGCAACAACGGCTGTTGTGCCGCATCGATCAACTGACCCTTGCGGATAAAGGCCTCAGCCAAAATGAGCTGATCGACCCGTTGCTGATAGCTGGTCTTGACCGCCTCATTGCCCAGTTGCGCCAAAACCGTCTGGTAACGTTGTTTTAATAATTGGATAAATTCCAGCATAAAAAGCTAGCTCAGGGTTATAATGACCGACTATTTTACTTTGTTTGGCGATCCTGCGTTAACTAATAACCATCGCAAATCAGGTAAAAATCTGACATGCGTCCGTACTTAAACTTGAGGTTATCTTTATGAAGAAACACCCTATTCTTCTGCTCATTCTCTGCTGCACTTCTTTAATTTCTTGCGGCAAGGGATCACAAATCAATGGTCATAATACCCGTACCGCCTATCGATCAGTCAAGGCGCTAAAGAATCGCTTACCTCCTGATGCCCGCATTGAGTTTGAAGTCTCTTTCTGGACATTGCGCGACTCCATTAAATCCGACAAAGAATTCCTTAATACGGTTGATGGTAAAAAGCCGGAAGAGATCATTGCATTGGGCAAGGAACTTTATCAACAACGGAAAAATAGCGGCTTTGCAGGCTATGAAAAATATGCAAATTGGGATGAAATGATCGCCAAATTCGGTAAGGAAAGAATCGATCAGGATAGCAAAGGTAAAACTAAAGAAACCCCTGAAGACAAAGCTAACGAGGTTTTGTACAAACTCTAACATCACCGACTGGGCAAGGCTTTTTGATTAGCGACTTTTTGATTAGTAAGCGCCGCAACAAACTGACTTGCCTCAGCGATAGTCAGTTCCATAGCATGAATTAGCTGGGAAATATCAATACCTATTTCAATAAATTCATGCCTTAATGCCGCAATAGCCTGGGCATTAAGGTTGTGTTTAATGTACAGCACTTGGTCTTTAAACGCCGCCAACACCGGCTGGATCTTAGCTTCGGCTCTTTGCATAGCTCGGATAAGTCGGACGTAATTTTGCCGGGCCAGTTTGAGCTGCTGCTTACTGTGGGCGCGCAAGTTACGGTTGGTGTATTCACTGAGCTCGCGCTCCCATTCTACAAACAGCGCTTCGCTAACCTGTTCAATCGCCTTGATTCTATCGCTGACCGCAGCGGATTTGGCGCAGCAAAATTGGTATTGCCTGTTGAGCAGATTATATTTATGTTCCAGCGTGGCGTCATTGACGCAGACCAAGGACTTAAACCGCTCCAGCGCATCTTCAAACTCATTTCGGGTTTCCTGCAAACCTGTGCAGGCCTGCTCGACATGGGCAACGACTATATCGCGCTTATGTTCGCCAATCGATTCTCTGGCGCTGTAATAAACGGTGCGGATTTTTTTCGAAAGAAAACCGCTGATAAAATTTAACGATTTTCTTGCTAAAGCATTTGCCGGTGGTTTGTTATGGTCTGACATTAGAACCTTAAAAGTTTCCACGCTCCTGCGCGGGAATGATAAAAAATTTGTCCACGAAAATCACCAAAAGCACGAAAAAATTCACCACGAAGGACACGAAGTTTTATTTCTTCGGGTCACAGTAACTTCACCAAAGCCGCAATCACCCCGGCCTGAGCCAGCATCATCCCTGCAATCCACTTGACCATATCGTATTTGATGTCGCTTATCTTGGCATCCAAGCGTAATTCCAGCTCCCTAAGCTGAGTATTCATAGTCTGGTTGGTCACAAGATTATAATCCACAGGGATGTGGTGAATGCAGATATTGCAGGAGCAAATATCTGTCCAGGTCATAATCAATGCGTGACTGTTCAAGCGTAGAAGCGACAGCCGCCTTTTGTAGCTTGGTAATGACTTCGGCCTGCTGCTCACTAAACCCGGCGCTTTTAAGCTCATTAAAAAACTCA
>JBCKWO010000069.1:0-9806 GCA_038922535.1 Methylobacter sp.
TTAACGCACCATAAAGAGTCATTCTTGTATGAGCATTTTGAAGACATCTGCGAAATCATGAAGGCCTATGATGTGTCGTTCAGTTTAGGTGACGGCCTACGCCCCGGCTCAATTTACGATGCCAACGACGAAGCGCAATTTGCTGAATTGAAAACATTAGGCGAGCTGACACAAATCGCTTGGAAGCACGACGTGCAATGTATGATTGAAGGCCCAGGCCACGTGCCCATGCATTTAATTAAAGAAAACATGGAGCTACAACTTGAGCATTGCGGCGAAGCTCCTTTTTACACATTAGGTCCTCTGACTACAGACATCGCACCGGGTTACGATCACATCACTAGCGGCATTGGTGCGGCGATGATTGGTTGGTACGGTTGCGCAATGCTGTGCTACGTAACACCTAAAGAGCATCTAGGCTTACCAGACAAAGAAGACGTGCGGGTAGGTGTTGTTACCTACAAAATCGCTGCCCATGCGGCTGACTTAGCCAAAGGCCATCCCGGCGCACAAATCCGTGACAATGCACTAAGCCAAGCACGCTTTGAATTTAGATGGGAAGACCAATTTAACCTTGGTTTGGATCCTGAAAAAGCCAAAGAATTTCACGACGAAACCTTGCCGCAAGATGGCGCCAAACAAGCGCACTTTTGCTCAATGTGCGGCCCACATTTTTGCAGCATGAAAATCACCCAAGATGTGCGTGATTACGCCGCAACACTAGGCGTAAGCGAGCAAGAAGCACTGGTAAAAGGCATGGAAGCAAAATCGATTGAGTTTGTGGAAAAAGGTAGTGAAGTCTACCAAAAAGTTTAGTTTTAAAATCTAGCATCTAAAAAGCCGACAGATTTGTCGGCTTTTTTTATTGCTCTGTCAGGTTAAATTCAGCCTAAAGCCCCGCCACAAAATTTTCCGCCCCCTCCCGCACCTAATTAACGCTAGCCGGAATTAAATTACCGGTTTTTCGACCTGTTTGTTGTTTTTGTATTGAAGTTACGCTCCCACGGTTTCGGTGGAAACGATACAATACCCCAAAATTTGGATGTTACGGATAAGAAATGCACAAGGGATAAGCAAAATGGACACCTTAAGATAAGGCAATCAAAATGTAAAAGGCTACTCCTGAATCCTTAGTTGATACACATAGGGATGCCTTTTTAACAAGACTTACAACGATAATTTTTTACAAAAACAGAGCGCCCATCCATGGAAAAAACATACGCCCCCCATTCAATCGAACAACGCTGGTATCAAACCTGGGAAGAAAACGGCTATTTTAGCGCCAGGGATGGTGTATATGCCGAAAACCTGCCGGGAGCAGGTTCGGCGGCCGCCAAACCGGAGGGTGAATCTTATTGCATCATGATTCCGCCGCCCAATGTGACCGGCAGTTTACATATGGGCCATGCGTTTCAGGATACCATCATGGATGCACTGACCCGCTATCACCGCATGAAAGGCTACAGCACCTTATGGCAGCCGGGCACTGACCATGCGGGTATCGCCACGCAAATGGTGGTGGAGCGGCTATGCAATGCGGAAGGCAAGACCCGTCATGATTATGGGCGTGAAAAATTCGTCGAAAAAATCTGGGAGTGGAAGGAAGAATCGGGCGGCACGATCACCCGCCAATTGCGGCGCATGGGTTCTTCACTGGACTGGGACAAGGAACGGTTCACGATGGATGATGGCATGTCCGATGCGGTGCAGGAGGTGTTTATCCGCTTGTATGAAGAAGGCCTGATTTATCGCGGCAAGCGCTTGGTCAACTGGGATCCGGTTTTGCACACCGCCGTTTCCGATTTGGAAGTGTTGTCGGAAGAAGAAAACGGTTTCATGTGGCACATACGCTACCCGCTGTCGAACGGTCAGGGACATTTGGTTGTCGCGACCACCCGTCCTGAAACCCTGCTCGGCGATGCGGCGGTGGCGATACATCCTAACGATGAGCGCTACAAACATCTGCTCGGCGAGTTTGTGCAGTTGCCGCTGACCGGGCGGCGCATTCCGATTATCGCCGATGACTATGTCGATCCTGAATTCGGCACCGGCTGCGTCAAGATCACCCCGGCCCATGATTTTAACGATTACGAGGTTTGGACGCGCCATCGTCATAATTCAGTTATCCAAGACTTGCCGCATGGCGGCTTGATTAATATTTTAACTGTCGATGCGAGTATTTGTGCAGATGAATTAGTCCCTGCTCAATATCAAGGTCTTGACCGCTTTGCAGCCCGCAAACAAATAGTTGCCGATCTCGATGCCGCCGGTTTGTTGGAAAAAATCGTCGACCACAAACTGATGGTGCCGCGTGGCGACCGCACCAACAGCATTATCGAACCGCTGTTGACCGACCAATGGTATGTCAAGGTTGCGCCGCTGGCCGAACCCGCGATTGCCGCTGTTGAAAACGGTGACATCAAGTTTGTACCCGACAACTGGAAAAATACCTATTTCGAGTGGATGCGCAATATTAAGGACTGGTGTATTTCACGGCAAATCTGGTGGGGGCACCGCATTCCGGCCTGGTATGACGAGCTGGGCAATATCTATGTCGGCAACTCTGAGCAGGACATCCGCACCAAGCATAAGCTGCCCGCTGACTATGCGCTCAAGCAGGATGAAGACGTACTGGACACCTGGTTCTCTTCGGCGTTATGGCCTTTTTCCACGCTAGGCTGGCCGGAACAAACTCCGGAACTGGCCAAGCATTATCCTACTAGCGTGTTGGTGACAGGTTTTGACATTATTTTCTTCTGGGTGGCTCGGATGATTATGATGGGGCTGAAATTCCAAGGCAAAGTGCCGTTTAAGGAAGTGTACATCCACGGTTTGGTGCGCGATGCGGAAGGACAAAAGATGTCCAAATCCAAAGGCAATGTGCTCGACCCGATTGACATCATCGACGGCATAGAACTGGAAGCGTTGGTGGCAAAACGCATCGCCGGTATGATGCAGCCGCATTTGGCCAAAAAAATCGAACAGGATACCCGTAAACATTTCCCGGACGGTATCCAGTCTTATGGCACCGACGCACTGCGTTTTACCTTTGCTTCGTTGGCATCGACAGGCCGCGATATTCGTTTCGACCTTGCCCGCACCGAAGGTTATCGCAATTTTTGCAACAAACTGTGGAACGCGGCGCGTTTCGTGCTGATGAACACGGAAGAGCAGGATAACGGTTTATCCGGCGCACCGTGCCATTACAGCCAAGTGGATCGTTGGATTATCTCGCGGCTGCATCAGGTGACGGCGGTAACCTCCAGCGCTATCGACAGCTACCGGTTCGATTTGGCGGCGCAGGCCATTTATGAGTTCACCTGGAATGAGTACTGCGACTGGTATCTGGAGCTGGCGAAAATATCCCTGCAATCCGGTGACGCGGCGCTGCAACGCGGCACACGTAAAACTTTGCTAACGGTTTTGGAAGCGATACTACGCTTGGCGCATCCGATCATGCCGTTCATCACCGAGGAAATCTGGCAGCGGGTCGCGCCGCTAGCGGGAATACATGCCGACACCATTATGTTGCAACCCTACCCGATTGCCGATGAAACGCAAATCGACCCAAGCGCGATAGCCGAAACCAACTGGGTAATGAACTTTATTTTAGGGGTGCGGCGCATTCGCGGCGAAATGAATATCGCCCCCAACAAACCGCTACCGATATTTCTGCAAAACGGCTCTGTTGCTGATCAACAGAGCCTAAACAACAATCAGATCTATTTGAAAAAGCTCGGCAAGCTGAATTCGATCATCTGGCTAATGCCTCATGAAAGCACGCCGGAATCGGCAATTGCGTTGGTTGGCGAGATGAAAATCCTGATCCCAATGGCCGGTTTAATCGACAAGGAAGCCGAACTGACTCGACTGGAAAAGGAAATCCAAAAAATCAATAACGATCTGCCCAGGGTTGAAGGCAAGTTAAATAACCCGGCGTTTGCCGATAAAGCGCCGCAGGAAGTCATTGATAAAGAAAAAGCCAAGCTGGCCGATTTGCGTTCGATGCTCAACAACCTTGAAGAACAGCAAGGTAAAATCAGGGCTTTATAAGAAAAGCAGGTGCAAGGTAAAAGGGGGAGCGTCCCTTGAACCTTCCCCCTTTTTCACCTATATTTGCCCAACACAACTGACGAAGATATCCTATGAATACCGCATCAACAGATTTACAATTTAGCGGCCTTATACGGTGCTTGATTGAAAAAGGCCTGCTAACTGAGGGCGATGCACACATTTATAGTCAGAAAGCGCAAAAAAACCAAGTCCCACTAATACGCTATCTTGTTAGTAATAAGCTCGTTAACAGTAAAGCCTTGGCATTCCAAGCTTCACAAGAATTTGGCGTACCTTTTTTAGATCTGGATGCGATCGACTGCCGTAAATTGCCTATACACCTAGTCAGTGAAAAGCTGATCCGCAATTGCCATGCATTACCCCTTTATAGTCGTGGCAAAACACTGTTTGTCGCTGTCTCCGACCCGACCGACTTTCACGCTCTGGATGACATCAAGTTTCACAGTCGCCTTAATCCCGAAGCCATCTTGGTTGAAGAAGACAAGCTTACCAAGGCTATCGAAGCCGCCTTAGAGGCTGCCGATACCTCAATGGCCGATATGGATGAGGATCTGGATAACCTGAACATCAGCGGCGGTGAAGAAGAGCCCGCTAAGAATGATGTTGCTATCTCGGATATTGACGATGCGCCCATTGTTCGCTATGTAAACAAAATACTCCTGGACGCTGTAAAACAGGGCGTATCCGACATACACATGGAACCCTACGAAAAAACTTTCCGTATCCGCTATCGGTCGGACGGCATACTGCGTCAGGTCGCCTCGCCGCCTCCCAGCATCGCCAACCGGCTGGTCTCCCGTCTTAAGGTCATGTCTAAAATGGATATTGCCGAACGCCGGGTTCCGCAGGATGGTCGCATCAAAATGACCTTGTCCAAAAACCGTGCGATTGATTTTCGGGTCAATACTTGCCCTACCTTGTTCGGCGAAAAAGTCGTTTTGCGTATTTTAGATCCTACCAGCGCCCAGCTGGGTATCGAAAAACTGGGCTTTGAACCGGAGCAACAAAGGATTTTTCTTGAAGCTATTAACAAACCCTACGGCTTAGTGCTGGTGACGGGGCCAACAGGTAGCGGAAAAACCGTGACACTCTATACCGGTTTAAATATTCTCAATACCATAGAGCGTAATATTTCCACTGCCGAAGACCCGGTTGAAATTACCGTGGAAGGCATCAATCAGGTCAATATGAACCCCAAGGCAGGCCTGACCTTTGCCAGTGCTTTACGGGCTTTTTTACGGCAGGATCCTGACATCATTATGGTCGGTGAAATTCGTGACCTGGAAACCGCCGAAATCGCCGTTAAAGCCGCACAAACTGGACATTTGGTGCTATCAACCTTGCATACCAATGACGCGCCGCAAACCTTAAATCGACTCCTGCAAATGGGTATACCGGCCTTCAACATTGTTTCTGCGATTAATTTGATTATGGCGCAACGCTTGGGTCGACGGCTCTGTGAACACTGTAAAGGCCCTGCCAACTTTCCCGATAAAGTCCTCCTTGATGCGGGCTTTAAAAAAGAAGAGTTGCCCGACCTTAAAATATTCACTGCGGTAGGCTGTGAGCACTGCACCAACGGCTATAAAGGCCGGGTCGGTATTTATCAAGTCCTGACCCTCACTGACAAAATGCGTACCCTCATATTGAACGGGGGTAATACCGATCAACTAGCGGAGTGCGCCCTGGCTGAAGGTTTTAATGATTTGCGTAGATCGGGGTTAAATAAAGTGGGCATAGGTATGACCAGTCTGGAAGAAATTGATCGAATCACCAAGGAATAAATATGGCAGACCAAACTGAACAAATTGATTTTGTCTGGGCGGGAACCGACAAAAATAAAAAGAAATCCGGGGGAATAATCTCTGCAAAAAGCGAAATAATAGCAAAAACCGAGCTGCGGCGGCAGGGCTATCGCGTTATTAGATTCAAGAAAAAACCCAAGTCGCTATTCTCCAAGAGAGTCCAGGCTATCACGCCGGGCGATATAGCCATTTTTGCCCGGCAATTAGCCACCATGCTTAAAGCGGGAGTGCCTTTAGTCCAGTCCTTCGATATTGTCGGCAAAGGCCACGATAATGCCAGTATGGAGGCACTGCTATTGGGTATCAAAGCCGACATTGAAAGTGGTGATACCCTAGCCGAAGCGCTTAACAAAAGACCACTCTATTTTGATGAATTATTTTGTAACTTGGTTGCAGCAGGTGAACAGGCGGGGGTATTAGAAACACTGCTGGATAAAATCGCCACCTACAAAGAAAAAACCGAATCGATGAAGAAAAAGATCAAAAAGGCTCTGACCTATCCGATCGCAGTCGTCGTCGTGGCCTTTATCGTCACCACCATTCTGCTGATTTTTGTGGTGCCGGTATTTTCCGACATGTTCAAAAGCTTTGGCGCAGATTTACCTGCCTTCACCAAAATGGTCGTCTCCATGTCCGAATGGATGCAGGCATGGTGGTATATCGTTGTCGGTATTGTAGTCGGTGCCGTTTACGTGTTTGGTTATTTTAAAAAACGCTCCAAAGCATTCAATCACTTTCTGGATAAAACCCTGCTGAAATTACCGATAGTCGGTCTTATTTTAAACAAGTCCGCCGTTGCTCGTTTTGCCAGAACCCTAGCAACCATGTCGGCAGCGGGGGTACCCTTGGTTGAGGCGCTGGAGTCCGTTGCCGGAGCCTGCGGCAATATTATTTACTCCGAAGCCGTTTTAAAAATGCGTGAGGACGTGGCAACCGGACAAAGACTTCAATACGCCATGCAGCAAGTCAACCTTTGGCCCAACATGGTGATACAAATGGTCGCTATAGGCGAGGAATCGGGTGCCATGGATACTATGCTGTTGAAAGTTGCCGATTTTTTCGATGAAGAAGTCGATAATCTGGTTGATAATTTGAGCGCGTTAATGGAGCCTATTATTATGTGTGTTTTAGGTGTCTTAGTCGGTGGTCTGGTTGTTGCCATGTATTTACCGATATTTAAAATGGGTGCGGCCGTGGGCTAATTACGTTACCTACTAATACGACTGCATGAACAGATATTGACTTCTCGGTACTTACTCTGCATCTATGCAGTCGCTGGCAACTGCTCCTGCGTCGCCTAAAAGCGCCTACTTTGGGTGCTCTACTACAGGCCATCCATGGCCTTATGCACTGTCTGTCAAAAGCTCCCATCATGGAGCGCTCACTTCCTCAAAAAAATAGATGCAACAGCTTAGTACGCTTTTAAATATAACTCCTTTATTTTCTGCCTTAGCCGGTGTTATTGGCTTGCTGGTCGGCAGTTTTCTCAATGTTGTTATCTATCGATTGCCGATAATGATGCAACGAGGATGGCGCAAGGAATGTACGGAATATCTGCAACTTAATCAGGAAACACCAGAACTAGGCGATTTAGACGCAACTTCCGCTCCTGCTCACGCCCCTCGCCTACGTCCTGTAGGCGACACAGACAAAGAAGAGTCCTTCAACTTGGTTTTCCCCTTATCCCGGTGCCCAAGTTGCAATACGCCGATCAAGCCTTACCAAAACATTCCGGTGATCAGCTACCTTTTTTTAAGGGGCCAATGTGCACAATGCGGTTGTCGAATTTCAAAGCGCTATCCTCTCGTAGAAGCTTTTACCGCGATAACGTCAATCATAGTGGCTAGCCATTTTGGCTACACGCCTCAAGCCGGCTTCGCGCTGGTGCTGACTTGGTCATTGATTGCGTTAATCTTCATTGATATTGACCACCAGCTGTTGCCCGACTCCATTACCTTGCCCCTGCTTTGGCTAGGGCTGTGCCTAAGCTTGTTTAATGTATTTGCCGATGCTCACGCCAGTATCATTGGCGCTGTTGCTGGCTACGGGGCTCTCTGGTCTGTTTTTCAGCTGTTTAAACTGGCAACAGGCAAAGAAGGCATGGGCTATGGCGACTTCAAATTACTGGCTTTATTCGGTGCATGGTTGGGCTGGCAGTACTTGCCTATCATTATTTTATTATCATCACTGGTCGGCGCGATCATCGGACTCAGTATGATCATTTTTGTCAAACACGATCGTAATATACCCATCCCCTTTGGTCCTTATTTAGCGGTCGCCGGATGGATCGCGATGTTGTGGGGAAATGAACTCAACCAACTCTATTTGACCACCGTAGGCCTGTGAAATCATGTTGAAAGTCGGACTAACCGGCGGCATAGGCTGTGGAAAATCGACTGTCGCTAAGATTTTCGCTGAGCTAAATGTCCCGATACTCGATGCGGACGACATAGCCCGTCGGCTAGTTGACATAGGACAGCCGGCACTGGCGCAAATTCGACAGCAATTCGGCGCGGACATCCTCAACCCGGATGGTTCGTTGAACAGGAAAAACCTCAGAGACCGGGTTTTTTCCGATCTTGGGCAGAAACAAAAGCTTGAATCGATACTCCACCCGTTAATCTATAAAACCCTGCAAGCAGAACTTGAACAGCTGGCCGCTCCGTATTGCATTATAAGTATTCCATTATTATTCGAAACCGGCATGACGCATTTTGTTGACCGGATTCTGGTTATCGACTGCCCTGTTGAAACACAGATTGCCCGCGTTAAAATTCGCGATAACCTGCCCATTGAAAGAATACAATCCATAATCGACAGTCAGGTGTCACGCGCTTTCAGAAAAGTAAAAGCCGATGATTTGATTGATAACTCAACTACTGATTATAGACTTGCAGAACAAGCAAAAAAACTGCACAATTTATATCTTTCTTTAAGCACTTGCCGGGATTAACTTGTCTGTGAACACCACCATTACCTATGAATTTCCACTCAATGAACGCATCCGAGTTTTCATACGGTTAGAACAACTTTTCCAACAATTCAGCCATTTTTTAACGGGAGAGGCAGTCGCTGACAAACGCGCCGCGATTAGTGCGCTGCTCGACATCATAACTATTTTTAGACGTAATGATCTAAAATCGGAAATACTGAAAGAACTGGATCGCCATGCCAACGTGCTCAATAAAATCGCCCATAACCGGAGCGTCGACACCGAGAAACTGGAAGAGCTGCTTAGCACCTTAAATCACACCAGCAAGAAACTCTATGCTACCAACGGAAAAATCGGCACTCACGTTATGGAATGCGACCTATTCCAGAGCATAGCTCAGCGCAGCTCTATCCCTGGCGGGACGTGTTCATTTGATTTGCCTGAATTCCATTACTGGCTGGAACAGGATGAAGTTATTCGCTTGAAAGATCTGGAACACTGGAGTCGTCCATTTGCCGACATTCGCACCGCCATTGATCTAATTCTTAATTTTATACGCAATTGCAGCTCACCGACTCAAGAGGTAGCTGAAGCCGGTTTCTTTCAATTTCTGCTGGACACCAACCAATCCCACCAACTGCTTAAAGTCAGTCTGGATAAATCCATATCCTGTTTTGTAGAAATCAGTGGTGGTAAACACCGCTGTACGGTTCGGTTCATGGTTCCGGCGGCCGACAACAAACGCCCGACTCAAAGTCCTAATAATATTCCTTTTGCCCTAACCTGCTGTCTCTTCTAATGTCATCATCCAGCCAACCGCTTATTGTCAAATGCCCTAACTGCAACTGTTCCGTACCCTGGGTTCCCGAACAGCAATCCAAACCCTTCTGCTCCGAACGTTGTAAATTGATTGACTTGGGAGGGTGGGCCATGGGAGAAAAGCGGATTCCAGGGCAGTCAGTGTCGCTGGAAAGCGACATTGAAGACGATGCTTT
>JBCKWO010000070.1:0-9706 GCA_038922535.1 Methylobacter sp.
AGTTGCTGAAAGCAAGCAGGCTGAAACTGTTGGCGCACTGATGACCTTTGGAGATGCCGCAGCCGAATACAAAACCAAATGGGTGGACATGAAATGGAAATCCCCGGAAAAGGGATGGAGTCCAGTGCGAAACCATCTATTGCCGAGGCTGGCAGATACGCCGCTAGAATTGATCGACACCACCCTGCTCAGAGAATTGATTTATGACTTACGAGAACATAAAGGCGTAACCATTGCACTATCTTGCCACGGCTGGGCTGATCGAATCTTTGGTTATGCCGTGGAGCATGACTATTGCAAACACAACCCCGCTGCATTGATAAAGGCGGCAAGAGTGGGCAACCGCAACAAACGCACCCGCTGGCTGTCCACGCCGGAGATCAAGCGTTATCTAACCGGACTTTATCAGGCCAACTGTTACCGTGGCTACAAACTGGCGTTACATTTATTGCTGATGCTGGCGTTAAGAAAATCCGAGCTATGTGGCGCGGCATGGAGCGAAATAAACCTTGAAAAAGGGGAGCTATTGGTTCCAGCTGGCCGAATGAAAACAAAAAAAGATCATTTGGTAATGCTACCAACTCAGGCAATCGAAATGCTTTTAGAGCTGCAACGCCTGGGCGGGGGTAGTCCGTGGGTATTCCCTGCGGCCAATAATCAGGATACTGCTATGCGTAGTCAAAACATTGCTGGCACTCATAACGCGGCGTTATTGGCGGGTAACATTCTCGACTACAACATCCACGATCACCGGCACACAGCAAGCACACAGTTAAGAGATCAAGGCCATTCACCGGAAATAATTGAAACAGCCCTAAGCCATGCAATACCCGGCATGGCTGGCATTTATTCCCACGCCCAATACAAAACCCAACGATTAGAGATGATGCAATCATGGGCTAATTTTCTCGATACCGTTATGAATGAGCGCACTGTTATACAAGCGACATTTAGAAAAGCGATATAGCCATGTTTTTTGTCCACGCTAATGACTACTCACTAAACTCTTCGATATTAAACCCAGTTTGGCCTCCAAGACCTAGTTTATTTGGCTGTCCTGACTACCTGAAAGGGGTCGACTTTAACAAACAGTCGCAGTGGTGCGTTGATGAGTGGCGAGCTTATGCCCGTTATTTGGAAGAGCGCGGCGCAGAACTGGTCAAGGAGTTGTCGCGGAAAGAGGTCGAGTTACGACATGCAAAACAAAAAGCAGGTAGGAGGACAACGCCAGTTAAACACCGAAAAGGAACGCTATTGACCGGCTACGAGGCCGCGCCCCAAAGCAGGCGGGGAAGAAAATTAGGCTCTGGAAATGACGCGATAGCAGTTGCCGTAATCGAGCGACAAAAACTAATAAAGTCTCAGGGTCGAAGGGTCAGTATTCAAGAAATTGCCTTTAGCATACTGGTGGATAGCGGATTAAGTGGACACAAGGCTAGGCCGCTAAGTAAAACTATTGCAAATAGAGCTGTAAAACTAAAAGCAAAATTCCAGTAATTGCCAAACCTCAACTTTTTGAATTACGGCAAAAAAAACCATCGTTAAATAGAGCCATGCCGTAGCAATCGCATGACGGCGCAAACCTTACGAGGCTAGCACAAAATGGTTATAGCAGCACTTCAATTCCCAATAATCACCCAGCTCATTAAACGCCCTGTCGTCGAACAGGCAATGGGCAAAACCCGGTCAACTTTATATCGTGACATTCAACGCGGCTTATTAACCAAACCAATTAAGTTAGGCGGTGAGCGTGTTGCTTGGCCTGCCGATGAGATCAGTGCAATCAATCAAGCCCGAATTGCTGGCAAATCTGAGGATGAAATCAAATCTTTAGTGATTGAATTGGAAAATGCGCGGGGTCGAGCATGAAATCACCCGCGCTGGCAGGCGCGTGGAACGCTGGAAACCGCTCACAGAGTTAAACAACTATGCGGGCAAGTATTCCGTTACGCTGTCGCAACCGCGCAGGTTGATCGAGATATGACGCAGGACTTACGCGGCGCGTTACCCGCGGCTGAAGGCACTCATTTTGCAGCTTTCACAGAACCAAAACCAGTTGCTGAATTATTGCGGGCGATTGACGCTTATACCGGGACTTTTGTTGTCAAATCAGCCTTACAGCTTGCGCCATTGGTATTTGTCAGGCCTGGTGAATTGCGGCACGCTGAATGGCAGCATATCGACTTTGTAACTAAAGAGTGGCGTTACCTTGTAACCAAAACAAAGACAGATCACATCGTGCCGTTGTCGAGTCAGGCCGTAAAGATATTGCAAGAACTCAAACCATTGACAGGTCACGGACGCTTTGTATTCCCAAGCGCAAGGACACCGAACGGATCGCGGGCAATGTCAGACGTTGCACTATTGGCAGGACTTAGGCGCATGGGGTTTGATAAAACAGAAATGAGCACACACGGCTTTAGGGCAATGGCGCGGACGATACTTGATGAGGTGCTGGGCTTTCGTGTCGACTTCATAGAGCATCAACTTGCCCACGCGGTTAGGGATGCCAACGGACGCGCTTATAACCGGACGGCGCATTTACCAGAACGACATAAGATGATGCAAGTTTGGGCGGACTATCTGGACGGACTGAGGGCGGGAGAACGGCGACTTCTTCTATGATGCCGATGCAACATCAGCGGAAGAAATACTGGCCGCGTCCTCTATTCCTCTCGCTAACCAAACCAAATCCGGGACGGGTAACAGAGTAGCAGCCAGCAAAGGTAGACTAGCCAAGTGGGTGGCTAATGTCAATAATGCTAATATATTGCATCAATCCAAACGAGGCAAACGCGATGAAAGAACCAACGATCTATTCGGCTACAGTCTACCCGATACAGGAGGAGGGGCTAATCATACTGGAACACAAGGAGGAATTCCCGGTACATTATCACGTAACGAGGTCGACGGCCATTACGCCACCCGAACCGAACTTGTCGAAGAAAACACCCGACAAATCGGCGCCAGCGAAGTAACCATCCCCGAACAAGCCGCGCAAGCACTCGATTAAAAGTTATAACATTGTAGACACCCTTACAACCCCGCTCAATCGCCCCTCTTTAACTGATTTAATCGGTAAAAAACAATCCCATATGTTTTGTAGGTACAAATAAACTCAATAAATATCAATTAGATGCGCTAAGTGCGGATGATAGTAGAAACGGGATTTATTCTAAACCCTTATCAACAACATTCGATAGGGTTCGTACATGAATATTATCCACCAATTACCAGAAACAGGATTTTTAAGGCTCCCGCATATCATCGGACGAAAGGGTTCTAGTCCAGAGGGAAAACCACCAATAGAAGCAATCCCCGCATTAATCCCAATATCTCGAACAGCGTGGCTTGATGGCGTGAAGAGCGGAAAGTATCCAAAGCCGGTTAAGCTTGGAGTCAGGACAAACGCATGGACAGTTGAGTCAATCAGGGCACTGGTTGAAAGTTTGGGCGGTGCTCTATGAGCTTTTATTTGACTGGTTTTGCTTATGCTGGAGATATTGTCGTTACCAACGATAACGAGACCATTCCGGTCATTGGTATTTGTGTTTTTGATGGCTTCTATACGGGCGTTTGCGTTGCCGTAAAGCCGCAACTGCTATCAATACTGCCAAATGGTAAGCCTTGTTCACAGGCATAAAAAAACCGACTAATCCATTCACAGAATTAGCCGGTTCTTTGCAAGCACTATCAATCAAATACAGGGTCATTATAGCTCAATTGGTAAGCGTTCGCATATCCCGGCAAGGGAAATGATAATGAATATTGAACAAGATTTTAAAACCGCCGCAACGTCCGCTGGCATACACCTTGATGGCCTGATTATCGCCGATGGGGTGTTACACAGATTACACCTTGCAGGCCAAAAGGCCGGTTCTAAAAATGGCGCGTATAAGCTACACCTTGACGGTAGACCGGCTGGTTGGGCAATGGACTACACCACTGGTAACGCCATTAACTGGAGTTCTGACGGTACACCGGGCAAAATGTCTAAGGCCGATTGGCAAGCAATTAACGCGGTTAAATTAGAACGGCAAAAGGAGCGTGAACAAGCTCAACAACAGGCCGCATTGAAAGCCCGTAAGTTATGGAGAAACGCCGTTTACGCCGATGCTGGCAATATCTACTGTTATCACAAGGGAATTGAGCCGCATGGTGCTAAGCGTGGCGATGCTGGAACTCTACGTTACGTGTTGATCGTACCGTTGTATAACGATAAAAATAAGCTGGTAAATCTACAATTCATTGGGGTTGATGGAACTAAACGGTTTCTTACTGGAGGCCGCAAGCAAGGTTGCTATTGGGCATTGGGCGCACCTACCGACACAATCCTGATATGCGAGGGCTTTGCCACGGGTGCAAGCCTTTTTGAAGCCAAAGGACTAATGACCGTGATCGCTTTCGATGCTGGCAACCTAACCAGCGTTGCTCAAATCATCCGCGCACAAAACCTAAAAGCTGAAATTGTTATTTGTGGCGATAACGACCTTAGCGGTGTAGGCCAAAGAGCAGCCAATGACGCGGCGTTAGCGGTAGGAGGTAAGATTTTCATCCCACCTAAGGCTGGTAATGATTGGAACGACCATTTGACCAGCATGGAGGCTTCAGCATGAGCGCGGTACTTGATATTGTCCATAATGCTATTGAACCCACTGAAAGCATCCCTACCATGGGTGCAACGGGTTTAATCGGTATTCCAACAGCTCAAAAGCTGGACTTGCAGCAGGTGATCGACCCGCGTACTAAAGCTCAAACACCGACACAGGCAAAAATTGAAGTTATGGCTGGGTTACTGGCAAACATTAATAAAATCAGCTTGATTGATGTTTGCGAGGCTTTAGGCTGGAGACAGGATGATAAAGGAACGCCACCGGCTCAAAAGCATTACAAGGTAGCAATCGTTCACACCCTTATCAAAACCGCTAAGGCCAATAACTGGCATGTTATCCGTGATGCTGGATTCTTCTATATTTATAACCGTGAGTACTGGGTAGTTTTAGAAGATTCTGAGATCAAACAGCTTGTTAAAAATTCAGCGATAAAAATGGGTTACACCGAGATCGAATGTAGGGATCATCTTTTTGTAGATAAGCTTTTTCAACAGACCGTTCAAGATGGGTTTTTTACAGAGCGTAGTTCTTCAAAGCAATCAATTATCAATCTTAAAAACGGTTCACTGGTGCTTAATGAGGATGGGATAAAACTCAAGCCTTTTGACCATCGTGACTTTTTAACGCACCAATTAGATTTTAACCACGACCCAAAGGCGGTAAACCTGCCCTTTATGGCGTATTTAGAGCAGGTGTTACCCAATGCAGACACACGGCGTACCTTACAGGAAATAGCCGGTTATCTGTTTGTGAGTGGGTTAAAGATGGAAAAGGTATTTTTTCTGTTTGGTACGGGTGCTAATGGAAAGTCGGTTTTCTTTGAGGTGCTTAATGGCGTGATAGGCCGTGACAATATCAGTAATTACTCGCTGGAATCACTGACAAATGAAAGCGGTTATCAGCGGGCAATGATTAAGGACAAAATCGTTAACTACGGTACTGATATTCGATTGACCCGTATTGATGCTGGCATGTTTAAAACGCTGGCAAGTGGTGAACCCATAGAGGCTAGGCTGCCCTATCGTGAACCTTTCGTAATGACCGACTATGCGAAGTTGATATTTAACGTAAACAGGATGGATTCAGCCAATATAGAGCATACCCACGGCTTTTGTAGGCGGCTTCTTATCGTTCCCTTCAATGTAACGATTGCTGACAGCGAACAG
This sequence comes from Methylobacter sp., assembly GCA_038922535.1. Lineage (GTDB taxonomy): Bacteria > Pseudomonadota > Gammaproteobacteria > Methylococcales > Methylomonadaceae > Methylobacter_A. Next base: position 5,780 of record JBCKWO010000070.1, read on the forward strand.
GATAAAGACCTTCATAAAAAGATATTGCTAGACCGCGCCGGTGTTCTAAATTGGATTATTGCTGGAGCTGAAAGGGTTATTAAGAGCCGCGATATTTTCATTTCAAATGAATGTGATGCTTTTAAACGGCAATTCCTTAAAGAAAATGATTCTGTCGCAATGTATGAGGAGAATTACATCATGGATGATATGACGGGTAGCATTTACTTTAGATCGGTTAGCGAGGCTTACGCCGATTATATGGATTACTGCAATGATTCAGGATGTAGGCCGCTGGGTAAAAAGAATTTTACAAGCAGAATGGAACTTATTGGTTTTGAAAAAAGGAAGGTGAACGGATGGATGCTGGAAAAGTGCTACCTTGAAAAAGGTTGCTAAACATTTGTCGGTTTGTCGGTAATGCTCTACAAGCAGCGTCATAGCTATGTTTAGTTACCGACAAACCACCGACAAATGGAGAAAATTTAAATTTATCGGCAATTTACAGGCCGAAAAGTTACCGACAAATGAAAATCACACCAAACCTAGCAATGGCGCGGCTTGCAGACCATTTACCGACAAACCACCGACAAATGAAAACCCGTTTGTCGGTAACTGAAACCAGAAATGACGCGGCTTTGAAGGTCATTACCGACAAACCGACAAATGCTTTACAACCTTTTTCAAGCTATGACATTTCCGGAGATTATTTAACGACCTGAAAGACCAAAAATTACCCCGTGCAAGCCTATCCAAGGCATTGAAATTCGAAGTGATCGCCATGCTGGGAATTGAATCACTTGTTTAATATTTTAAAATGGTTGAAAAATGAGCAAGCGAGAAGCCTTAGAGTTTGACGGCGTAACCGGCGAGGCCTACGACATACCACCCACCAAAGGAACGCGCTACCGGGCGAAACTTGACAGCCTAAGCGACATTAAGCGCGAAATGGCTAAGGTGTACAGGGAGTCAAGAAGCGGCCTATCAGACGTGCAGGACGCAACCAAACAAGTTTGGATGTTGGAGCGGATCGGGCGAGTTATCGTTGATAGTGAGCTTGAAGAGCGTATTTTTAAATTGGAGAGTAAACAATGAGCCACAAAACACGATTGATGAAATTAGAGCGGCAGCAAAGTGAGTTGATATTAATTGTCGTTGACTCAGATGAAACTAATCAGCAAGCAATACAGCGGTGGTGTGACCAAACCGGAATGCCCAAGCCTGATAATGTTTTGACGATAAAAACAGGCGTACCCTCGCGAAAAGTAGCGCAATACGTCCGCGCGCGAGGGTAAATTAAACCCCACCCATGACCGGCTACCCATGCCGGTTTTTTATGCCTGAATTGCTGGCAGTTGTTGCGGGGGTTTTGTATTCGGCATTGATCGGTAAAAATCCGAAAAACGCAAAATCCTGAACCAAAGCCCCCTGTTTTGCCCCCTGTTTCATTTTTGATTCTCTGAGAGTCGCGCCATTGCTAGCGGCATGTACTACAGCCTGAAGTTTCGGCCTGTTTCAAGCAGGCCTAGACAGTCCCACAACCCCGCAAGTTACAAGGCTTAGCGGGGTTTTTTATGTGCTAAGCCATGAACGGGTCGAGGTGACGGGATTGCGCCCGTCACCTCTTCGGGGGCTTAACCGTTCGCCCTAAACTTGTCGAAGGAGAACAGTTTCATTATTCAACGTTTTTAGTTGAAATCCCAGCAGATTATTTTTCTACTTTAATCGCCAGAAACACCGGACTGCCCTGACGCTGTACCAACACCGCGACCGATTTACCTTCCGGGAGTTTTTTGACAATTTTTTCAAAATCGGCTGCATCGCGGATCACGTTGTTCTGAATGCGTAAGATTACATCCCCGCGCTGGATTCCGACATCTTTAGCGGTGCCCTTGGCGACATCCTGGACTATTACGCCGTTCTTAGGTATCTGCAAGGCTTCCCTTTGTGTATTGGTTAAATCGATGACATTAATGCCCAGCCGATTGTGAGGAAGCTTTGGCTCTGCTTTAGCATCTGCCAACTTATCCACTTCATCCGGCAACAGCCCCACTTTAAAGTCGATGGCTTTGATTTCGCCTTGCCTGATGATTTTTAAGGTGGCTTTATTATTAATCGGCGTTATGCCTACCATGGGCGGCAAATCGCCTGATCTTTCAATTGGCTGGCCGTTAAATTCAGTAATAATGTCGCCAATCTGCAAGTCGGCTTTTTCTGCGGGACTGCCGGGAAGTATTTTTGAAACCAACGCTCCCTGCGGTTTTTTCATACCGAATGATTCGGCCAATTCCCGCGTCACATCCTGTATCTGAACACCTAACCAACCATGCGCAGCTTTGCCGGTGGCTTTTATTTGATCGACGACATTCATCACCACATCCATGGGAATGGCGAACGAAAGCCCCATAAAGCCGCCGGTACGGCTGTAAATCTGCGAGTTGATGCCAACGACCTTGCCTTCCATATTAAACAGCGGCCCACCCGAATTGCCCGGATTGATGGCTACGTCGGTTTGTATGAACGGCACATAATTCCCGCCGGGCAAGCTGCGGCCTTTGGCGCTGACGATGCCGGCAGTCACCGATTGCTCAAAACCGAAAGGCGAACCGATGGCCAGAACCCACTCGCCAACCTGTAATTTGTTCGGATCGCCAATGGTCACTGCGGGCAAGTCTTTGGCATCAACCTTTAATAACGCAACATCGGTACGCGCATCAGTGCCGATTACTTTGGCCAACAGCTCCCGACGGTCGGATAGTTTGACCACGATTTCATCGGCATCTTTGACCACATGATGATTGGTTAACACGTAACCATCTGGGGAAATAATAAAACCCGAGCCTAAGGACGCTGTATCCCTTGGCACAGACCCGCCGCCCTGTTCATTTAAAAAGCGCTTAAAAAACTCTTCCATTTCGGGAGGCAAACCTTCCGGCAACTGCTGCTCTTCGGGTGCATTTTCAGCTTCAGGTGGCGCTTTTTGCGTGGTGCTGATGTTGACTACGGCAACACCATTAGTTTTAACCATCTCGGTAAAATCGGGTAGTTGTGCGAATACGTTTTGATTAAACAAAACGATAAGAAAAAAACACCCTTTAACTTTCTTGAACATAAACACCCTCATTTAATACCGATAATAAAATGTAACTATTCAGCATCAAGCTGTGCCTAGCGTTGTAGGAGGGCTTCGCCTACGATGGCACGGACTGAAATATCACTGAATAGTTGCAATAAAATAACTTATGTTGAAAATAACGACCCAGGCGGCCGATATAAGATTGTGCTATCAGGCTAAAAAGCTTTATTATCCATCAATTACCACCCAGCGTGTTAATACAATAAACCTTCTCTCATTTGTCCTGCTGACTGTCTTTACCTGATGCCTCATTCCCAAAATTACGATGTCCTTATTATTGGCAGCGGCGGCGCTGGCCTAAGCTTGGCGCTTAAGCTGGCTGATCACTCAATGCGCATTGCCGTGCTGTCAAAATTCGCCTTGACCACGTCCAGCACTTATTATGCGCAAGGGGGTATATCCGCTGTTTTCGGTGCCGATGATTCTATTGAATCGCATATTGAAGATACGCTAAATGCCGGTGCCGGACTTTGCGATCCCGAAATCGTCAGGCTGACCGTGACTCACGGTAAAAGCTCCATAGACTGGCTGAGAAAGCAGGGCGTTGTTTTTACCGAGGAGCAAACCGCATCAGGGCAAGTACAGCTGCATTTAAACCAGGAAGGCGGTCATTCTCACCGTCGCATCGTGCATACCGCTGATGCGACGGGCAAGGCGGTGTCATTATCGCTGATTGATCGCACCAAAGAACACGCCAATATCGAGCTGTACGAACACCATAACGTGGTGGAACTGATTACCAGTTCCAGGGATGCCGACGCCGTGCCAGTGCCCGACTGGCCCTTCGACTTGGCTCAGGACAGGCCTGCGGT
>JBCKWO010000071.1:0-9012 GCA_038922535.1 Methylobacter sp.
AAAGGGCAACCCGGCCTGTTATTCTACTATTTAATTCTATATTCCGCAGAGCGCGCATGGGCGGTCAGGCTTTCGCCCCGTGCCAATATCGATGCGGTTTTACCCAGCGTATCCGCACCGGCTTGGGAACAATTGATCAGGCTGGAGCGTTTTTGAAAATCGTAAACGCCCAACGGCGATGAAAACCTTGCGGTACTGGAGGTCGGCAATACATGGTTGGGCCCGGCACAGTAATCGCCCAAGGCTTCGGCGGTATAGCGACCCATGAAAATAGCCCCGGCGTGACGAATGTTTTTGCACAGGGCTTCTGGGTCTTCAACCGAGAGTTCCAGATGTTCGGGCGCAATCATGTTGACCACATCGGCGGCAACATTTAAATCGCTGACTTTGATCAATGCGCCGCGTGTGGTCAGCGAAGTTCTGATGATCTCGGCGCGTTCCATGGTCGGCAATAATTTGTTGATGCTGTGCTCGACAGCGTTCAGATAAGCTCCGTCGGTGCTGATCAATATGGCTTGGGCGTTTTCGTCGTGTTCCGCCTGCGAAAATAGGTCCATCGCAATCCAGTCGGGATTGGTAAGGCCGTCGCAGATAATCAAAATTTCTGAAGGCCCGGCAATCATGTCGATGCCCACTTGACCGAACACTAGCTTTTTGGCGGTGGTGACGTAGACATTGCCGGGGCCGACAATTTTCGCCACAGCAGGGATGGTTTCCGTGCCGTAAGCTAGCGCGGCGACTGCCTGCGCGCCACCGATCGTAAATAGCCGGTCTACGCCGGCCAGATAGGCGGCCGCCAGAACCAGCTGATTAGTTTCGCCGTGAGGTGCGGGCACGACCATGATCAGTTCGCCGACACCTGCAACTTTGGCCGGTATCGCGTTCATTAACACCGAAGAAGGGTAGGCGGCTTTTCCACCTGGCACATAAAGCCCTGCGCGGTCTAACGGGGTGATTTTCTGCCCGAGCACTGTACCGTCGGCCTCGGTGTATTGCCAGGATTCCAATTTTTGGTGTTCGGCATAAGCTCGGATACGGTCAGCGGCAGTTTGCAGCGCCTGGGCTTGCTCAGCCGGTAAGCCGTTCCAGGCCGCTTTGAGGGTTTCCGGCGACAGTTCCAGTTCGGCAGCTTGCGTGACGGCGCGTTGATCAAAGCGGTTGGTGTATTCAATAACCGCTTTATCACCGTTTTTGCGGACATCGGCAATAATAGCCAAAACACGTTGCTGAATTTCTAGATCGTCGGTTTCGTCAAAGGCCAGCAGGTTTTTTAATTGCCGGTCGAAAGCGGCTGATGAAGCATCGAGTCGGGTGATTTTTATATTGGACATGAGCAGATAACCAAAATTTAGAATGTATTGATGTTACACGCTGTCCACGAAAAGAAGGAAAGGCACGAAAAATTTTTTAACGCTTTACGTGCCTTTCGCGGATCATATTTTCCCTTAGACGAGCTCTTAACTTCTTTTCGCCAGCGTCTTTTCAAATTGATCTAGCAGCGACTGAATCGCCTGATGCTTCATTTTCATGGCCGCTTTGTTGACCACCAGTCTGGAGCTGATGTTCATAATCAAATCGCGCGGCTCCAGGTCGTTGGCCTTTAGTGTATTGCCGGTATCGACAAGATCGACAATACAATCGGCAAGGCCGACCAGCGGAGCCAGCTCCATCGATCCGTACAATTTAATGATTTCAGCCTGTATCCCTAAGCTGGCAAAATAGCGTTGGGTTATTTTGACGTATTTGGTCGCAACGCGGACGCGGCCGGCAATCGGCGGCGCATCTTTGTGCGCCGCAGTCATTAACCGGCAACGGGCGATGTTTAAATCCAACGGTTCATACAGGCTTTCAGCACCGTGTTCCAGCAGGATGTCTTTTCCGGCGATGCCCATATCGGCTGCGCCATATTCAACAAAGGTAGGCACATCGGTGGCGCGGATAATGACCAGTTGAACATCATCTCGAGTGGTTCGTAAAATCAGCTTGCGACAGGTAAGCGGGTCGTCAATCGGCGTGATGCCTGCCTCGGCCAACAACGGCAGGGCCTCTTCATAAATCCGGCCTTTAGATACGGCGATAGTTATCATGGTGAAACCTTATCCAGGAACGCGGCGTATCGTCGCGCCCAATTGCGCGAGTTTTTCTTCGATGTGATCGTAGCCCCGGTCGATATGGTAAATGCGATCGACCACGGTATCGCCTTCGGCGGCCAGTGCAGCTATTACTAGACTTGCCGAAGCCCTTAAATCCGTTGCCATCACCGGTGCGCCGGTCAATTTTTTAACGCCGGTGCAGATCGCTGTATTCGACTCCAGTTTAATGTTGGCACCCATGCGCTGCAATTCCTGGACATGCATGAAGCGATTTTCAAAAACCGTTTCGGTAATAATGCCCACGCCGTCAGCGATGGCGTTCATCGCGGTGAACTGCGCCTGCATATCGGTCGGGAAAGCGGGGTACGGCGAGGTGCGCACCGAAACAGCCTTGGGCCTTTTGCCGTGCATATCCAATATGATCCAGTCTTCACCGGTGGTTATTTCAGCCCCGGCTTCGATCAATTTTTCCAGAACCGCATCCAGAATATCGGGTCGGGTGTTTTTAAGCTTGATCTTTCCGCCGGTAATGGCGGCGGCAATCAGATAGGTGCCGGTTTCGATTCGGTCGGGAAGGATGTCGTAGTGGATGCTTTCGACACCTAGCTTTTCAACGCCTTCAATGACCAGTACATCGGTACCTATGCCGGTGATTTTGGCACCCATTTTGTTAAGGAAGTGCGCCAAGTCGGTGACTTCAGGTTCCTTGGCGGCATTTTCAATAATCGTAATGCCTTCGGCCAAGGTGGCGGCCATTAGCAGGTTCTCTGTGCCGGTAACGGTGATCTGTTCCAGAACTAGACGACAGCCTTTAAGGCGGGTCGCTTTGGCGTGGATAAAACCGTTTTCGACGGTAATATCGGCGCCCATCTTTATTAGGCCGTTAAGGTGAATGTCGACCGGGCGTGAGCCGATAGCGCAGCCGCCTGGCAATGACACATGGGCTTCGCCGAATCGAGCCACTAAAGGCCCTAATACCAGTATTGAGGCACGCATGGTTCTGACCAGCTCGTAAGGCGCTACAAAGCTGTTGATGGTGCTGGAATTGACTTCGATATTCATTCTCTCGTCAACGGTGAGATGAACGCCCATGCGACCCAGTAATTCCAGCGTGGTGGTGATGTCATGGAGATGCGGGATGTTGCCGACGCTGACCGGCGATTGGGAGAGCAATGTCGCAGCCAGAATCGGCAAGGCGGCATTTTTGGCGCCGGAGATACGCAGTTCTCCAGAGAGTCGTGTGCCGCCGGTAATAATTAGTTTATCCATGAGTATAAGGTCAAAGGTTCAAGGTCAAAGGTGCAAGGGGGACGGTGCAAAAGACTAGGCACTTGTGCCTTTCCTCTTGTACCTTAAGCATCAGTTTAAGTTGCAAAATGGCTTGTTTGATCTAAGCCGCTGAGTTTGGCAAGGTTAAGCAATTGCTCGGGAATATTTTTGAAATGTAATTGCGTTCTATTGTGCCGGGAATATTTTATCCATTCAATCATAAGCGCAAGTCCGGCACTGTCTGTACAGGAAACACGGCTCAGATCGATAGTGATTTCTTTGGCTGACTTTAAAAAAGAAATTGAACTAAGGGTTTGTTTGTCGATGGTGGCAAAGGTTAAATCGCCATCAATAATAAAGTGCCCGATACCTTCTTTAATGATATTCAGTTGACTCACTTTTTTTCTTCCGCCGATTTAAACAGGAACTGGCCGAGCGCTTTTTCCAGAATAATGGCGGATTGGGTGATTTCAATCTTCCCGCCATTTTTCAGGTGCTCATCCGATCCGCCCGCATCCAGGTTGACGTATTGTTCACCTAACAGGCCGGCGGTAAAAATGCTGGCGGTGGTGTCATCGGGTAGCGTGTTGTATTGCGAGTCGATGCTCATCTGTACGACGGACTCATAGGTTTTGGGATCGAAGCGGATAGCGCTGACCCTGCCGATTTTAACGCCAGCCGCGGAAACGGGTGATTTAACCTTTAAGCCTCCTGAGTTCTCAAAATGGGCAGTAACGATATAACTGTCATGCTTGGTAAAAGAACTTAAATTACTCACTTGCAGGGCAAGAAAAAACAATCCGACTATGCCTGCTGCGACAAAGAGTCCGACAAGTGTGTCCTGAGTGTTGGTGTGTTGCATGTTAATTATCTCCAAACATCATCGCGGTCAGGATAAAATCAAGACCTAAAATACTAAAAGCTGAATTGACTACAGTACGCGTGGTGGCTCGGCTGACCCCTTCAGAGGTCGGGATGGCGTCATAGCCTTCGAACAGCGCTATCCAGGACGCTACAAAACCGAACACGATGCTCTTGATCACACCGTTGATAATATCATCCTGAAAGTCCAGCTTGGCCTGCATTTGCGACCAGTAAGCGCCTTCATCAACACCTAATAAGCCTGAGCCAACCAGTTGCCCACCGATAATGCCGGCCGCGCTAAACAGGGCTGCCAGTAAAGGCATTGACAAAAAACCGGCCAAAAAGCGGGGGGAAATAATGCGTTTAATCGGATCAACGGCCATCATTTCCATGCCCGACAGCTGCTCGGTCGCTTTCATGAGGCCAATTTCCGCTGTTAACGAAGAACCGGCGCGGCCTGCAAATAACAGCGCCGAAACTACGGGGCCGAGTTCCCTGACTAACGAGGCTGCAACCATGGCCCCCAGCGTTTCTTCAGCGCCGAAATCGGAGAGAATATAATAGCCCTGCAAGCCTAAAACCATGCCGACAAACAGTCCCGAAATAGTGATAATCAAAAAAGATAATACACCGATCGAATACATCTGGTTAAGCAGTAGCCTGGGGCGGGGCAACACACTGAGTATGCCGGAAATAGTCTGTAATAGGAAAAACGTACCCCGACCGAGTTTGGTAAAACTGGTACGCGTGTTTTGACCCAAATGCTGCAGGAATTCAATCATAAATTAAGGTTCAAGGTTCAAGGTGCAAGGTAAAAGGTGCAAGGTAAAAAAACATTGTCTCCTTAATAACGTTTTCCTGTCGACAACAAGTCATCGACATAATCTTTTGCCGGGTAATGAAAATGAACTGGGCCGTCAGCAGCGCCGGTCATAAACTGTTGTACCCAATCGGACTGGGATTGTTCAATTTGCTTGGGCGTACCCTGGCCGACAATTTTACCTTCTGAAAGGACATAAATGGTGTCAGCTATCGCTGCCGTTTCCTGAACATCATGAGAGACAATAATGCTGGTTAAGCCCAGAATGTTGTTCAACGACTTGATCAGGTGAACTAATGCACCCTTGGAAATAGGATCCTGGCCGGTAAAAGGTTCGTCGTACATAATCATCATCGGATCCAGCGCAATCGCCCGAGCCAACGCAATACGCCTGGCCATGCCGCCGGAAAGCTCGTTAGGCATTAGGTCGTGTGCGCCCCTCAAACCCACTGCCTGTAGCTTCATCAGCACCAGTGTGCGGATCATCGATTCGGGGAGATGGGTGTGTTCACGTAACGGAAACGCGACATTATCGAAGACATTCATATCCGTTAATAATGCGCCGCTTTGGAACAACATGCCCATGCGCTTGCGCAGATTATATAGCTCGGCTCGGCGCAGGCGGTGGACATCGTTGCCATCGACAGTAATTGAGCCTTGCTCAGGAAATAATTGCCCGCCGATCAGTTTTAATAGTGTCGTTTTGCCGGTGCCGCTAGGCCCCATGATCGCGGTAATTTTGCCGCGCTCAAATTCCATCGAAATATCGTCAAATATTTTCCGACTGCCGCGAGAAAACGACAAGTTTTGGACAGAAACCAGGCTGTTTTGCGGAGAGACGCTGTTATCCATGCGTAATTAGGGCGAATAATCGAAAGTTGAACGGGCTATTTTCTAGGCTACTCCCTGTTAAGTCAATCTATTGTGCGGATTGTCTTAGGGCGAGGTTGGGTTTCCCCGCATCAATTGGATGTCAAAATTGTCGCCGCGATTGCTGTGGTAGTCGTTATCAGCATATTGGGAGGATGTAAATCCAAAACATTTCGTGTATCCTTTTTTGATAAATTTTTTGATCTTGTTGCTTCGGTTCATCTGAACGAAAACAAAGGATGGATTCAATAAAGATGGCTGGTTCAGGTATGGGATTAGTCATCCACTTAAATGGACTAAAAATATCATTTTGAAAAATCCCACTGCACATTATTTAGTTGGTATCGATCTCGGCACCACGCATACCGTTGTCGCTTACGCCAAGGCTGATAACATGCACCCAGAAATACAACTCTTCCAAATCGAACAGCTGATTGCTCCCGGTCAAGTTGCCGCAAGGCCGTTGTTGCCTTCGGTGCGTTATCATCCTGTATCCGGCGAATTGTCCGAGTCGGATTTTCTGTTTTCAAGCGCGGGTGAAACCGCCGTTATCGGCGAGGCCGCACGTTTGTTGGGTGCAAAATCCAAGGGTCGATTTGTCACCAGCGCCAAAAGCTGGCTGTCGCATCCGTCGGTCGATCATGGCGCAGACATTCTACCGTGGGGCAGCGGTGATGATGTCGTTAAGGTTTCGCCTATCGCGGCCAGCGCCAGTTATTTGTCGCATATCCGTACCGTTTGGGGTCATCAGTTTCCCGATGCGCCGCTGGAAAAACAGGATATTGTCATTACCGTGCCCGCCTCGTTCGATGAGGCGGCGCGGTCGTTGACGCTTGAATCAGCGCGGCTTGCTGGGTTGCATAACGTCCGGCTGCTGGAAGAACCGCAGGCGGTGTGTTATGACTGGCTAAGACGCCATGTCGGCGCGGTTAAACAGGCGTTGGCCGATGTGCATCTGCTGCTGGTTTGCGATGTCGGCGGCGGCACCACCGATTTGACGCTGATCAAAATAGAGCAGGGTGAGCATGAGCCTAAATTGACCCGCATCGGGGTCGGCGACCATTTAATGCTCGGTGGCGATAATATCGACTTGGCCTTGGCGCATCTTGCCGAAAGCCGTTTGAGTGGCGGAGAGCGCCACGCCGGTTCCCTACCGGCTTGTGGCATACACAGCATCCCTGGCGATAAACGTCTGTCGGCGGCGGATTTGTCGCAACTGATCGAACAATGCCGGATTGCCAAGGAGCGCTTGCTGGCAGACGATGCGCCGGAGCAAGTCAACGTCACCTTGCTGGGCGGTGGTTCCAAGCTGATCGGCGGTTCGCGTTCTGTGGTGCTGACTAAGGAAGAAGTCAGGGTCATTGCGCTGGACGGTTTTTTTCCGTTATCGGGTCTTGACGATTTACCGGATAGGAAACGTAGCGGTGTGGTCGAGTTCGGCCTGCCGTATGCGGCGGAACCGGCGGTCAGCAAGCATATCGCGGCGTTTTTAAAGCTGCACAGCGCCGCCTCCCGCGAGGCCTTGGTCGGGCAGGGCAGTGTGCCCGATGCGCTGTTGCTTAACGGCGGCGTGTTTCGCAGTCAGCCAATTACCGGGCGCATGGTCGATTTAATCGGCTCTTGGCGAGGCAGTCCGCCGGTGTTGCTGGAAAATCAGCATCCGGAACTGTCCGTCGCGTTCGGGGCGGTCAGCTATGCTGTGGCGAGGCGGGACAAGAAGCTTAAGATCGGCGGCGGTTCGGCGCGCAGTTATTTCCTGGTGGTCGATACCGATAACGTAGCCAGACAGCAAGGCATTTGCATCCTGCCCAAAGGCAGCGAAGAAGGCGATGAGGTCATCCTGAAAGACCGGCGTTTTGCATTGCGTTTAGGTGTGCCGGTGCGTTTTCACCTGGTTTCATTGTCTGGCGACGGCGAATTCAAGCCGGGCGATGTGGTTGAAATCACCGACTTGTTCCACTTCCTGCCGCCGCTGGCCGTGGCCTTTGAAGGCGATGACAGCCAGCCTAATACCGAGGTTGTCGTCGAGCTGGCGGCCACCCAAACCGAAGTAGGCACGCTTAAAATCCAATGCATTGCGGTTGAGGATAATAATCGGTGTTGGGATGTCGAGTTTCAGATCAGGAATAAATCGGCAAGGTTGCAAACAGACGCCGCGTTGCCCGGCAATTTCGGTCAAATCACCGAACAGATACAGGCGGTGTTCGGTGCAAAATCTAAGCAGATTGATCCCAAGGCGGTCAAAAACCTGCGCACCGATCTGGAGAAATTGATTGGCGTTGCGCGTACCGAATGGGAAACGCCGTTGCTCAGGGTGATGTTCGCCACTTTATTGGAGGGTTCAAAATACCAGCGCCGTTCCGAAAACCACGAACGCGTCTGGCTGAGCCTTGCCGGTTTCTGTTTGCGGCCCGGATTCGGTTATCCGCTGGATGATTGGCGCGTCGAGCAGTTGTGGAAAAATTATCCGCAAGGCATCCAGTTCGTTAACGAAACCCAAAATTGGACGGAATGGTGGACGCTGTGGCGGCGGATTGCCGGCGGCCTGGATGCTGCGGCGCAGCAACGGATTTTTGCCGATATTGCAAAATTCCTGAACCCGGCGGCGGCAAGGCAACCCGGCGTTGCCAAGCATATCAAAAATCGCGGTTACGACGATATGGTGCGGCTGTCGGCGGTTCTGGAACGCCTGCCGGTAGCCGATAAAATACAACTGGGCGAATGGCTGCTCAAGCGCCTGCAAAAAGCCGGTGAGCCGAATCAGACCTGGTGGGCGGTGGGGCGTATCGGGGCACGGGTGCCGTTCCACGGCAGCAGCCATAATGTGATTCCTGCCGACATCGTCAGTTTGTGGCTAAAACAGATGTTGGCGGTAGATTGGAAGAAAATTCCGCAGGCCGGTTTTGCTGCTACACTGATTGCCCGGATGAGTGGCGATAGGGCTAGAGATATTGATGAAGCTATGCGCAGGAAAATCATCGAAAAACTGAAATTAGCCAAAGCCCCTGCATCCTGGATAAACATGGTCGAGCAGCAAAAAGAGCTGGACGAAAAGGAAGAAAAACAGATCTTTGGCGAAGCATTGCCGCCGGGATT
>JBCKWO010000072.1:0-8706 GCA_038922535.1 Methylobacter sp.
AGGCGCCTCTAGGCGACGCGGAACACGGATGATCTTACGCTCATTTTATTCAAAAAGAGCCTACATTTAACTCATTGAAGTAGCCTATTTTAAGGGGTGGGTATGATTCGCAGAATACGCCTTCAGCGCCATGCGCCGCAAGGCAGGGAAGCTTGGCAAAAGCAGTATTATGAGCATCAAAAGCATTGGCAGCGCCGACGGCTTTTGGCGCTTAAAGCCATTTGGGAAAGGCAGAACTTATCCGAAGTTTGCCGTGAACAGAAAGTTCGCTGGCAGACCCTGGTTTATTGGCTCGACAGCTACTTACAGGGTGGCTTTGCTAAGTTGCTGGAAAAAGCACCTGTGCATCGGGAGCAGCTTTTGTCTGAACAGCGGCAACGTATTGTGCGCTATATGAGGTTACAAAAAAACACCGGCTGATGTTGATGTTGACAGTTATCAATGGACAGCAGGTCGCATGAGCACAGTGATTGAGAAAAAGAGCCGCTCCTACGATAATGTAAATGCTCACGTTATTTCGTGCTTGTTCATTAAGATAGGGGGGATTATTTTCCGAATTGCAGATGTTTGATTCGCCTCCACAAGGATGCTCGGACGAATCGCCGTTTTTAGGATCAGTCGAAAATCGCCGCCTCAAGATTTTTGCTGGACACCAGTCCCTTCAAAATCGATTTATCCTTAATGCGGCCAAACCGGGTGCCTGCCAAATTAGCGCCAGTAAAATTGGCATCCTCAAGCTTGCTCTCGGACAAATCCGCACCCGACAAATCGGCCTCGGTTAAATCAGCACCGGAAAGATCGACGCCATATAACACTGTATTTTTCAACACGCTCCCGGTCAGATTGGCATGGCGCATCAACGCACGATTCAGGTTGGCATCGGACAGATTGGCACCCGATAAGTTGACATTGTTCAAGCTGACCCGCATCAAACCCATCGGCTGATTCTTCATGTCGACACCCCAATTGGCATGGGACAAATTGGCGTGGCTCAAGTTGGAACGATCCAAATTGGCAATAAACCGGCTGCCGGTCAGGTTGGCGTTGCTCAAGTTAGCGCCGCCCATGTGTACCCCGAAAATGCTGGTGTTGGACAGGTTGGCGCCGGACAGGTTGATTTTGGACATCACTGTTAAATCCAGGTTCAGTCCGGATAAATCGCTGTTACTTAAGTTGGCATTGCGCAAATCCGAACCCCACAAATCGGCATGCCTGAAATCCAGATTGGATAAATCCAGGCCGGTAAGGTCTTTTCGGCGCAGCTGTGCGGGGTGGTTCTTATCCGCCTTGGCAAGATGCTGCTGCACATCTGACCGGCTAAGATCGGCCGCCGCTGCCGACTGACAAAACAATGCGCCTAACAAGCTCAGATAATAAAAACGAATGTTCATGTGCATACCTCTTGGTGGATTCATTGGATCAGACTGAAATAGTTAGCAAAAGTTTATCGACAGCTTCAGGCTATTGCAACAAAGGATCATGGACTTCGAACCCCTACGCTTTAGCGCTATCGCCTTTGCTACGGGCTATCCATATCGCTAAAAAAATAATAACGGCAGAGAGCAGGAAGGTAAACAAAAACTTTTTGATGGGGCTAGGCGTATCATTGTCAATGCCGACTGAAAACGCAATATGCGTAGCCAATTTTTCGTCACCTTGGGCCAACGTGACATGAGCCAGGTAATTCCCCGCGCCGAACGGACTAAAATCGACAGAACCATCAACCGTGCCGGTTTTGCTATTTTCAGGCGTCCGATAGAAAGTCCGTGTGCCTTCAGGTTCCTTGGCGATTTCAAACTCAATGTTGCTTGGCGCAGTTGCTTGCCTTCATAATCGAAAACCAGATGCGTCATGCCGACGATTGCAGTAGCTTACACATAAAAAACTCTGGAAAACTTTTATCTACCTATTTATAAAAACGACAACATTCCGCCGGTCGGGTTAAGCGCATCTATTCCCGCGTTGCTTGATTTTCGTCCTTGACTGCCTTTAAAATGGCCGAAGCTTTTTTAGCGCAGATTAAAAAAGCGATAAAAAGCTGATTGTTAATGTCAGTAGTTTGATGGGCAGTATTGCCGATAACGACAGTGGCGGCAGTATTTTCTATCGGTCAAGCAAGGCGGCAATGAAGAGCTTGGCGATAGAGCTTAAGGATCAGTCCGTTGGCGTGCTTATTTTCCACCCCGGCTGGGTCAGAACCGATATGGGCGGGCCTAACGGGTTAATTAATGCCGATGAAAGCATTGCCGGAATGCGGGCTTTAATAAAGAATTTTTCTTTGGATCAATCGGGCGGTTTCGTGAAATATGACGGAACGCCCATGCCATGGTGAATGCGATGCTTAAAAAGATATTGATTTTATGGGTGATGTTGCAAGGCGCAGTATATGCCGAAGTTTTAATACCCGAGCCAATTAAGGCTCCAGTGGGCTACAGTCCTGTTTTGAGCGTCCATGCGAAGGGCGACCAGATTTACCAATGTACGCTGAATAAAGGCGAGTATGTATGGGAAACGCAGGCGCCCGATGCCAAGTTGTTCGATGCGCAGGGCAACATAGTCGGCAATCACACCGCAGGGCCACTGTGGGAATATAAGGGGGGCAGTCGCGTGGTCGGACGGGTGGCAGGAAAAATTGATATGGCGCCGGATGCGGCTATTTCCTGGTTGCTGGTCGAGGTGGTTTCTCATCAAGGTGATGGTTTGTTTTCGAACGTGGATTTTATCAACCGGGTTAATACGCACGGCGGCCTACCGCCTGCATCGGGGTGCAATGCCAATCATCTGGGCGGTGAAAAGCGGGTTGCCTATACGGCGGATTATATTTTTTACGGGAAATAAAAAAGGCGAAGGACGAAAGACGAAGGGCGCTTAAGGTTTGAATTGAAAGTTAAGACCTGACCGAATTTTTTGCCTTATCCCAACTTTAATTCCCTGAGCTTCATTAAGGCATAGACCGATTCCAGATGAGGTGCGGCTATGCCCACCTGTCGGGCGGCGCGCAACGCATTGCCCAGAATGGCTTCGGTCTCCATCGGCTGGCCGTTTTCATAATCCAGCAACATGCTGGTTTTATAAGGCGGCATGGCGTGGGTGTTTTTGATGTTGATGTCGACAATATCGTCGGGCAACCGATGGCCGAAAGCCGCTGCAATGTTGCAGACTTCCTGCATAATGCTGCGCACGAACGGCTCCTGGGTTTTCAGGATGTCCAGCGTCGGCAAGCCTCCCGATAACACCGATAGCGGATTGAACGGCGCATTCCAGACGCATTTCTGCCAGCGCCCGGTGATAATGTCTTCGGTCGGCTTGCAGTCAATGCCGGATTGGTTGAAAAGCTCGCAGAGTTGCGCAGTTCTAGCACTGACGCAGTTCGGCAGGTTACCTAAAACCAGGCGACCGTAAGCCAGATGTAAGATTTCGCCGGGACTGACCCGGTTGCAGCAGATAAACGCCAGACCGCTGATGACCTCGTTATCGGGAAAGGCGTCCAGCATTTCCTGTTCTATTTCCACGCCATTTTGTATAAAGACTATCGCGGTGTTTTCAGCAACAGCCGGGCGTATTAATGCAGTCCGATCCAGCGCCGGAACAACCTTGGTGCAGAGTAAAATATAATCAGCTGTTCCTTTAAAATTCGCAGCGCTTTTTAACACCTGAGCAGGGACAAAATTCCAGCGACCGAGCGGGCGACTGTCGATGATGAAGCCGTGTTGCTGTACCTGATCGTAATCGGAGCGGCAGACTACCGACACCTCGGCACCGGCTTTTGCCAGCAGCGAACCGTAAAAAGCGCCGATGGCTCCTGCGCCGATGACAAGTACTTTAATCATGGCTTTGTTCGTCCAGAATCTGCTTTAAAAAAGGAAGGGTTAATTTACGTTTGGCGGCTAAAGACGCCTTATCCAGTTTGTCCAGTAAACGCCATAAACCGGCCAGATCTCTGTCGTAATGCGCTAGCAGAAAACGGCCTGCTTGCGGGGCGATTTCGAAGCCCATTTGATTGGCTTTAAAGATTAATGCCGCAATGCGGTCGCTGTCGGTTAAGGTCTGTATTTTTAAGGTCAGCCCCCAATTAAGACGGGTAAGCAGGTCGGGTAACTGGATGGCGATAGTATTGGGTGCAGAACAGGCCGATACGATTAGTCTGTGGCCGCGATCTCGCAGCTGGTTAAAAAAATTAAAAAAAGCCAGTTCCCAGTCCGCATGACCGGCGATATGCTCGATGTTGTCGAAACAAACGACATCGTACTCATCAAGCCCGTCCAGTATTGCGGGATCAGGCAGTTCAGCATTAGCTAAATCAAAATAGAATGAGTTGAGGTTTTGCTGTTGCGCCTGATGACAGCAAGCTTGCAGCAGATGGGTTTTGCCCAGCCCCGGTTGACCCCACAGGAAAATTTGCTGTTCGCCCAGGCCGGCAACGCACTGCTGCAAATGGGCAATAATTTCGTGATGGGTGCCGGGAAAAAAATCGCTAAAGGTCTGGTTGGTCCTGAATTCAAAATGTAAGGGGAGTTGCTGCGCCATTGTCAGTTCTGTTTTCCCGCAAAGCGTACATAAAATGCCGTGCCGAAAAAAAGCATCAGGCTCAGCATGACTTCAAGCAATGCATACAGCCGTTCGTCGGCGTTGACGTAGGCTTCGGCGGTGCCGTGGAGAAAATAAATCAGGCTGACGTAGGCCGCCCACGCGCAACTTCTGGGATTGCGATCCAGCAAGCCGCGCATGGGCAGCAATAACGGCGTTACGGCGACCAGCAATACCAACGCCACCGGAAAACGGGTGGACGGCGCGAGCACGGTATTCCAAAGCATCAGCAACGCGAACAGCCCGAAAAAACCGGTCAGGGCAATGATGTAGTAGTAAATCGGTTTTATGTTCATGAAGATTGTTTCAGAAGAAGTGCAGTTTTGGCCAATCGCGCACCGAGCGCTTTACATAAGGTTTTTTCGTGATTGCTCAATCCCGCATGATTTGCCGATACGTGGCTGGGGCCGTAAGGGGTGCCGCCTGAGGTGGTTTCATGCAATGCATGCTCGGTGCAGGGCAAGCCCAGGATCAACATGCCGTGGTGCAGCAACGGCAGCATCATCGATAACAAGGTGCTTTCCTGTCCGCCGTGCATGCTGCCGGTCGAGGTGAATACGCCTGCAGGTTTGCCGGACAGTGCGCCCGAAAACCAGATTTCGGTGGTGCTGTCGATAAAGTATTTGAGCGGCGCGGCCATATTGCCGAAATGGGTTGGGCTGCCTAGCGCCAGACCGTCGCAGGATTTTAAGTCGTCAAGCGTAGCGTACAGTGCGCCGTGGGCGGGAATGCTCTCTGCCGTTTTTTCACAGACGGTTGAAATATCGGGGACGGTTCTAAGTACCGCTTCAGCGCCGTCAACCGAGGCTACGCCGCGAGCGATATAATTAGCCATATCGGCGGTGCTGCCGTTGCGAGAGAAATATACAATCAGGATTTTTGTCATAAGTCGGGTGATTAAAGAATGGCGAGTACGGCTTCCGGCGGACGTCCAAGCGCTGCCTTGCCGCCCACGATAACAATAGGCCGCTCGATTAAAATAGGATTGTTCACCATGGCTAGGATCAGCGCCTGCCGATCCAGTGAGGGATCATTCAGGCCGTTGGCTTTATATTCGGCTTCATTTTTACGCATCAGTTCGCGTGGCTCCATGTCCAGTTTTTGCAGAATATCGTCCAGCTCCTGAGCGCTGGGCGGCGTTTTAAGATACTCGACAATCTCCGGTTCGATACCTTGGTCTTTTAACAGCTGCAAGGTTTGACGCGATTTGCCGCAACGCGGATTGTGATAGATTATTGCGCTCATGGTTCACTCGTTCCTTAAAAATAAAGTAACTATTCAGCGTAGGGATAACATCCCTGAGAAGCAGCAGCCTTAACGAGGATAGCATTATAAAAGACAGTGTCAGAGCTTGTAAGCCTTATTGCATAGGGATGTTATCCCTATTTGTACTGAATAGTTACAAAATAAAAAAGCTATAATAGCATTTTTAACCCAATTCAGGCTTTGGAAAAGGCAATAACGATGATGGACAGAGTAATGGATCGCGGCATGGATCGAATTAAGCAATACTGGTTATTGGCGCGGTTCGATAAGCCTATCGGCATCCTGATTTTATTGTGGCCTGCGTTGTGGGCGCTGTGGGTCGCCAGCGACGGCAAACCCGATTTGCTGGTTTTGACCGTTATTTGCTCGGGTGTCGTGTTGATGCGGGCAGCGGGTTGCGTGATTAACGATTATGCCGACCGCGATCTTGACCCGCATGTGCAGCGCACTCAACAGCGACCTATCGCCTCAGGCAAGGTAAAGCCCAAGGAAGCGCTAACGGTTTTTGTGGTGTTGTGTTTGTGCGCTTTTGGCCTGGTGTTATTGCTGAATATCTACACCATCATGCTGTCGTTTGTCGCCGCATTTTTGGCGGCCAGTTATCCGTTTATGAAACGCTACACCCAATTGCCGCAGGCCTATTTAGGCATCGCTTTCGGTTGGGCGGTGCCGATGGCCTTTACCGCTCAGGTCAACAGCATTCCGCCGGTGGCCTGGGTGATGTATTCGGCTGTGGTGTTATGGGCGTTGGTTTATGACACCATGTACGCCATGGTCGACAAGGATGATGATTTAAAAATAGGAGTCAAATCAACCGCTATACTGTTCGGCGCTTATGACCGCCAAATCATGGCCGGGTTGCAGGTGGTCATACTCGGCCTGCTGATTACGGTGGGGCAAATGGCGCACACTGGATGGCCTTATTACCTCGGCCTTTTGGTTGCTGCCAGTTTGTCGGCTTACCAGCAAAAGTTGATATTTCATCGGGAAAAAGCGCTTTGTTTTAAGGCATTTTTAAACAACAACTGGTATGGTCTAGCCGTTTTTTCAGGGCTGGCGGCGGATTATTGGCTGCGTTAACTCAAAGTGCTGCGAGGTATTTTTGCCTACAAGGATGTAGGTAAGGGGCGTGAGCAGGACGCGGAAGCTTTACCTTGCTTGCGGGCTTTGGCATTCAATCGTGCTGAACGCTTGCAAGAATACGGCGCTGTCTTTATAAATATGGGCTGCCGGAGATTTTCGAACTGCCTTGCGTTAACAGGCTTTAATGTGGATTTCAACACAAGAGAATCGAAAACTAAATTTATCCAGTCCCTATAAAATACCTTTGTATTTTCTTTAGCCTTCCTAGTAATATCACTTATCGTTAGAGATATTTTTGTAACAAAACATTCTAGCTAAGCATTGAGGAATCATCATGACCACAATAACAGACCCCGTGATCGGCAGTTGGTACAAGGATGTAGAAAATAACTTGAAATTTAAAGTCGTCGCCATTGAAGAGAGCGACGATGCCATTGAAGTCCAATACCTTAACGGTGATATTGGTGAATACGATAACGACAGCTGGTATAACTCAACCTTCGATTATATCGAGGCTCCTGAAGACTGGAGCGCGCCTTTTGATGACATTGAAACCGATGACCTGGGCTATACTGATACCGACGAACACCGCCCCAATCCTGAAGACGTTGACATTGAAGATTATCTGGATTAATTATAACGCCATGGATGGCGTGTAATAGAGTAATGCAGGAGCAATTACCGAGGAAAACACCCCATGAAAATGAGTCCACAGGAATTCCTGGACTGGAAAACAAAACGGATTACCCTGTTGGCAATGTCCGGTGCGGGGAAAACCACGCTGGCCAATAAATTGCCCAAAGCCAAATGGTTTCACTATTCCGGCGACTACCGTATCGGCACAAAATACCTGGAAGAGCCTATTCTGGATAATATTAAACGCCAAGCCATGCGCGTTCCCTTTTTGCGCGAGTTGCTGCTGTCCGACTCTATTCATATCAGCAATAAAATAACCGTTGATAATCTGGCTCCCGTTTCCAGTTTTCTTGGCAAACTCGGCAATCCCGATTTGGGCGGGCTGTCTTTACAGGAATTTAAACGCCGACAAAAGCTGCATCATCAGGCTGAAATTGCCGCGATGAATGATGTGCCGGATTTCATAAATAAAGCGGTAGATATTTATGGCTATCAGCATTTTGTCAATGATGCGGGTGGCAGTGTTTGTGAGCTGGACAGTCCAGAGGTGCTGGAAACACTGGCACAGAACACGCTGATTATTTACATCAAAATACCGTCGGCTCTGGAGCAAACCATTATTGAGCGCGCTAAATCCGATCCCAAGCCGCTTTATTATCGGGAAGCGTTTCTTGATCAAAAACTGACTGAATTCATGCGGCTTAAAAATTATTCTTCCACCGATGTGATGCCGCCGGATGATTTTGTCTCTTGGGTTTTTCCTGAATTATTCAAATCCCGGCTGCCGCGCTATCAGGCCATTGCTGATCAATACGGCTATAGCATTGATGCGAATGATGTCGCCACCGTTAAAGGCGAGGATGATTTTATCCGGTTGATTGCCGATGCGCTGGGTTCCCAGCAATGATGACGGAGTCAGGCTATGCCTTTAGTTGCCCATACTGATTTACCCACCTTTCAACGCCTACGCGAAGAAGGGGAGGAAATATTAGATCCCGAACGCGCCCGCAATCAAGATATACGGGAAATGCATATCGGCCTGCTGAATATGATGCCGGATGCGGCACTGGAGGCGACAGAGCGGCAGTTTTTCCGGTTGGTGGGCGCGTGTAATCAAATTGTTCAGTTTCATGT
>JBCKWO010000073.1:0-8694 GCA_038922535.1 Methylobacter sp.
TAATTAAACTATGTTATATGCCACACTTTTATTTTCAAAAACCATTTAGTCGAATGAAATATTCTTAATTATCCTTGAATTTACTGACCTCATCAGACGCATGCAATATCAGACACAACAACTGCCTCCAATTAACTTGCAATGTAGTTATTTTTCTCGCCCAGCCACCTTGGGGCAATTTTTACTTTTTAACTGTTCAGCCCGTCAGCCCATCCACTTATTGGGCTTTGCCGGTTTCTTTGTTGTTATAGTAGAATGCAGCGCAGCCACCGGACTTAATTAATAAGGTTAATCATGACTCAATCGAAAAAAACATCTCTTACAATAGCTTTAAGCGCTGCGTTCGCCATTCACAGCGGCGCGGTTCTGGCCGATCACGGTTCACTGGGCTTCGGGATTGGCACTGCGTCACCGATTATCACTCAGCCCGGCGTTACGCTTCCGGCTAATATGTGGGCTACCGGTGTGCTCACCCAATTTGTCAGTCTTGATGGAGCCTCGGATCAGAAATTGCTTGATTTGAAAAATAATGCCGTCGATGATGCTCACGGCGATGTTCACAGTGTAAATACCTATTTACAACCTGCGGTATTTGCAGCTTATGGCCTTACTGACGATTTGACCCTGGGCATAAAAGTTCCTTATGTACTGCGTTCCGGCATACGTTCGCCAGCTCACGCCCACGACGACGATGACCACGCCGACACGGTCGATAAACTGGGCGCTTCCAACGGTTTTGGTGATGTTTCTGTCTTTGGCCAATATCGCTTTTTTCATAGCGCCGATGATTTAAACCATGCCTCGCTGACCCTCGGCCTCAAAACTCCGACTGGCGAAACTGCTGTAAAAAGCAATCAAGGCGACAACTTTGAAACACACTCTCAACCCGGTAGCGGCTCATGGGACCCTTCGGCAGGTGTGTCTTTCACCCGCGTAATGGGCTCATTCTCATTTGATACCAACGTCCTCTACACAGTACGGACCAGAGGCTCGCAAGGAACTAACCTGGGCGATAATTTCGGTTATAACCTTGCGCTGTCCTACGCCTTCGGCGCACCCGCCCGTAACGCCTTTTTCTCCGCGAGCAACAACGCACCGTGGACGGCCATTCTGGAATTAAATGGCGAGCGGCAGGATCGCCAGGTAACTACTGGATTGACTAATCCAAACTCGGGCGGCAATACAGTCTTTATCTCACCTGGGGTCAGATACTCCAGCGGCAAAAACTGGAACACAGCCCTATCGGTAGGCGCACCGATAGTTAAAGATCTCAATGGCTATCAGGCGCCTCCCGAATACCGCATTACTTACCGTTTCGTAGTTGCATTCTAGCCTTCAAAGGCGCGCACGGCACACCCTACAGTGAATGACCAGTAGGGTGTGCCGTGCGCGCCTAAGTTGCCCTTGGATTGAGAGCGACGATACCTGTATTTTTTACCGCATTTGGATTGACGATAATGATAGCTTGGCCTAATTTTCTGCCTACTGCGAAAGCCCTTCACCTTTATAACAGAACATCTTTGGTGTGGCTGTTGCTGATCAGCGCATTAGCGTTGAGCGCCTGTAGCCACGGCAATCATCACGATCATCTTAAAACTGGAACTGCGGATTACAGCCATTATCCTAGCGGCGGGGGCCTGTTCGTCACCGCCGCATTTGACCCGAATGGCCGGTTGTGGAGAGTCGTACCCGAAAAACACCATGTCTATGTCGATTATTCCAGCGATTTGGGCAAAACCTTTAGCGCACCGGTGCTTATCAACACGGAAGCCCAGCACATCAAGGTCAGCGGCGAAAACCGACCCAGCATCGTCGTGGATCGCTCCGGCCAGATCTATGTTACTTATGCAGCCGAAGGCGCTCAGCCGGTAACCGTTTACTTTAGCGTGTCCGCCGATAACGGCCGCAGTTTTTCAGCGCCCGCCCCATTAAGCGACAAAGCCGCTGAAGCCAATTCTTTTGAGGGTCGACTGGCCTTGAATTCTTCGGGTCAGGTCTATGCCTTCTGGCATGACGACCGCGACCGCACCGACTGGAAACAGCTTGGCAACGCGATTTATTACACAACCATTACAGAACGGCTTGGCATCGCCCAAAAACTCTCCGATACCGTCTGCGATTGTTGCCGTGTTGCCGTTGCTTTTGATACCGATGCGCAGCCGGTTTTGTTTACACGGTTTATTTATCCTGGCGGCATTCGCGATCATGGACTGATCAAAACTCAAGCTGACGACAAGCAACCGCTAGTCTGGCAAGTCACTTTCGACGACTGGAAGATCGAGGCCTGCCCCGATCACGGCCCGGCAATTGCGATCAGCGACGATCAATACCATATCGCCTGGTTTACACAGGGCAGTAAGCGACAAGGATTGTTCTATGCTCACTCATCCGACCATGGAAAGCATTTTTCCAATCCCTTGTCGTTCGGTGCGCCGGATAAACTGCCCAGCCATCCTGACATCATGGCTAAAGGCCAGCATATCATGCTGACTTGGATCGAGTTTGACGGCAGCAAAACCCAGCTTTTGGTTATGCAATCCAACGATGGCGGCCAGACGTGGTTACCCGCCAAAGCCATCGCAGAGAGCACCGCAGGAGTCGACTTTCCGTTTTTACTGAGCCATAATAAAAATATTTTCGTCTCATGGAATAGCAAGAACGAAGGTTATCGTTTAATTCCGCTGAATTAAATCATCCACCCTTTTTATAAAATCTAATTATGCCGCTAAAAAAACTTTTTTCTGGTCTTTTGTTTCTCCTTTTAGCTGCGCTTAACGCACCTGCACAGGCAGAACCCTCCGCATTCACCTCGGGAAGTTATCAGCAACTATTGGCCAGCAACGCCAATCAGCCATTCATGCTGGTCATCTGGTCGGTAAATTGTTCGTCCTGCCTAAAAGACATGGCCTTGTTAAACGACATTCATAAAAGCAGGCCTGAACTCAAAATAATCATGCTGGCGGCGGATGAATTATCTGCAACCGAACAAGTCCAGCAGCTACTCGAAAAGAACCAATTATCCGGCATTGAAAGCTGGGTTTATGCTGAAGAAAACACCCAAAAACTGCAATTTGAAATCGATCCTAAATGGTATGGAGAACTGCCCAGAACCTATTTCTTCGATAAGGCCCATCAGCGCACCGGAGCCAGCGGCGTATTGTCGAAAGACGATTATGAGGCGATGTTCGCCAAAATCCTCAAGCCTTGACTCAAGCAGGTACATTTTTAAACCTCGGACAAAAAGTTACGTTAAAATAACCGTTTCTAATAGTAACTACAGGCCATTTTTTATGTTCAAAAAAATACTCCCCGTTCTGGCTACCTGTCTATTAAGCGCCTGCATCACCAGTCCTACAGGCAGAAGCCAACTTATTTTCATGCCCGACGCGCAGATCAATCAAATGGGCTTACAGGCTTTCGATAACCTGAAAAAACAAAAACCTGCCAGCACCAACAGCAAATACAATCAACTGGCAAGCTGCATTGCCGGAGCAATTACCCGGGAAACAGGCGGCAACTGGGAAGTGGTGGTCTTTGAAGATGCCACGGCTAACGCTTTTGCCTTACCTGGCAATAAAATCGGCGTCCATACCGGAATGCTCACACTGGCCAAAAATCAGGATCAACTGGCTGCGGTTATCGGCCATGAAATCGGTCACGTCCTCGCCAAACACAGCAATGAGCGGGCATCGCAAAAAATGGCGGTTAGTTCGGGCATGAGCGTCATTCAAGCGGTCAGCGCACCGCAAACCGCCCTTGGACAAACAGCACTCGGCCTGCTCGGTGTCGGCGCAGAATACGGCATACTGATGCCTTACAGCCGCGTCCATGAAAGCGAAGCCGACATGATCGGCATGGATTTAATGGCTAAAGCGGGTTTTGATCCAAGACAAAGCATCAGTCTGTGGCAAAAAATGGAACAGGCATCGCAAGGCCGGCAACCAATAGAATTCATGTCAACCCACCCTTCGCATGCCACCCGCATTCAGGACCTGGAAAGACGCATGCCGCAAGCCATGGGACTGTTCCAGCAAGCTCAATCCATGGGTAAACAACCGCGTTGTAACTAATCGATGACCCCAAATTTAAAATACTTGCATCCCTACCCTTTCGAGAAACTGGCGCAACTTAAACAAGGCATCGTTCCACCTGTAAGCAAGCAGCATATCGCCCTGTCGATGGGCGAGCCGACTCATGCCACGCCGCATTTAATTCAGGAAGCGTTGTTAACCCATTTGCATGGTCTGGCCAACTATCCGACCACTAAAGGCATACCGGAACTCCGGCAGACGATAGCCGAATGGATCAGCCGACGCTTCCAGATTCCGGCCAATGCCGTTGACCCTGAAACCCAGGTGTTGCCGGTCAACGGTACGCGGGAAGCGTTGTTTTCGTTTGCCCAGTGCCTGATTGATCCGACCGGCGCCGATAGACCCATCGTCATCATGCCGAACCCGTTTTATCAGATTTATGAAGGCGCGGCGTTGCTGGCAGGGGCTGAACCTTATTTTATGAACACGCTCGAGGACTCCGGTTATCTACCGGATTTTGATGCAGTGCCGGATGAGATATGGCAACGCTGTCAGTTGATCTACATTTGCTCACCCGGTAATCCGACCGGTTCGGTGATCGATCAAGCCGGGCATGAAAAACTTCTGAACCTGGCGGAACAATACGACTTTGTGATTGCCTCTGACGAGTGCTATACCGAACTCTATGACGACGAAAGCAACCCGCCGCCCGGTCTACTGCAAACCGCCTACAACATGGGCAACACGGCGTTCAAGCGCTGCGTGATATTCCACAGCTTATCCAAACGCTCCAACGCGCCGGGTTTACGCTCCGGCTTTGTTGCAGGCGACGCTGAGCTATTGAAACAGTATTTTCAATACCGAACTTATCACGGCTGCGCAATGCCCTTGCCGACCCAGCATGCCAGCATTCAGGCCTGGCAGGATGAGACGCACGTCATCGAGAACCGCCGTTTGTACCGGGAAAAATTTGCGGCTTTTATCGATATTCTTAGCGATGTTTGCACCGTCACCAAGCCGCCAGCCAGTTTTTTTGTCTGGTTAAAAATCCCCCTCAATCCCCCTTTGCCAAAGGGGGAAGCCGAAGGCAGGGGAATTTCAGACACCGAATTCGCGCAGCAGCTATTCGCCCAACAAAACATCACTGTACTGCCCGGCAGTTACTTATCCCGCGAAAGCGACGGCATTAATCCCGGCCTTAACCATGTCAGAATCGCCCTGGTTGCGCCGCTGGATGAAATCATTGAAGCCGCGCATCGCATTAAAAATTTCCTTAACTCTTTATTAAAGTAAAACTATGTCACAACTAGAAAACATCATTAATGACGCCTTTGAAAACCGTGTCGACATCTCGCCTGCTAGCGTTTCTGCTGAAGTGCGTGCAGCCGTTGAAGAAGCGATCAACTTATTGGACAGCGGTAAAGCCCGTGTCGCCGAAAAAACCAGCGGCGCATGGGTCGTCAATCAATGGCTGAAAAAAGCCGTATTGCTGTCGTTCAGAATCAACGAAAACCGTGTCATCGAAGGCGGCAACAGCCGTTATTACGACAAGGTTGAAGCAAAATTCAGCACCTACACGCCAGACGATTTTGCAAAATCCGGAGTGCGCGTTGTGCCTAATGCCATCGTCCGTCACGGCGCG
This sequence comes from Methylobacter sp., assembly GCA_038922535.1. Lineage (GTDB taxonomy): Bacteria > Pseudomonadota > Gammaproteobacteria > Methylococcales > Methylomonadaceae > Methylobacter_A. The sequence continues at coordinate 5,674 of JBCKWO010000073.1, forward strand.
TACATTGCACCAGGCGCAGTGTTAATGCCTTCGTTCGTCAACATCGGCGGCTATGTAGGCAGCGGCACCATGGTTGATACCTGGGCCAGCGTCGGCTCTTGTGCGCAAATCGGCAAAAACGTGCATCTTTCCGGCGGCGTCGGCATCGGCGGCGTATTGGAACCCTTACAAGCGGGTCCGACCATCATTGAAGACAACTGCTTTATCGGCGCACGTTCGGAAATTGTCGAAGGCGTCGTGGTTGAAGAGGGATCAGTTATTTCCATGGGCGTTTACATCGGTCAAAGTACCAAAATCTTCAACCGCATGACCGGTGAAATCAGCTATGGTCGTGTTCCCGCAGGTTCAGTCGTCGTTCCCGGCAACCTGCCTTCGAAAGACGGCACCTACAGCTTGTACTGCGCCATTATCATCAAACAAGTCGATGAAAGAACCCGCAGTAAAACCGGTATTAATGAGTTGTTGAGGGATTGATTGTGCGGGCAACATGCGGGTAATATTAGCAATGTCATGAAGTTTGTCTGGGATGCTGCCAAAGCTCAGATCAACATCAATAAACATAAGGTGAGTTTTGATGAGGCCGCTACGGTGTTTGCTGATCCACTGGCAGGAACTTTTCCTGACTTTGACCATCCTATTGGAGAATCAAGATTGATTACTGTCGGGATGTCATCCATTGGCAGACTGTTAGTTATTGCTCACAGCGAAGATCCCGGAGAAGTCCGTATCATTAGCACCAGACCGGCCACCATCCACGAGAGGAAATCTTATGAATCATGAAGCCCCCCAAGACGAACTGCGACCTGAATACGATTTCGACTTTTCCAAGGCTGTGCGAGGCAAATATTACCGGCAGTCCCTTGAGAGTTCGAATATCGTCATTCTTGAACCCGATATTGCCGCTGTCTTCCACAATTCGGATACCGTTAATAAGGCACTGCGGGCAATGCTGCAATTTGCCAAGCAGACCTCAAGCCTAACAGCACCTTTAAGTGAAATTGGGCAGCCGCAATCGCGGCCACATCCTTAATGCGTACCGTTGAGGGATTGATTGTGCAGGAAGAAATATGAGCTCGTATCTCTATACATGGAATCCTGAAAGGTGGACTTGGAGTGACCAACAGGAGGCCATCTATCGCGTTAACAACGGTGATCAGTACGACATAGAGTGGAGCTGCGGCAATACAAAACGCATAGAGGTAGGAGACACATTCTTTCTAATGCGTCTCGGTGTTGAGCCCAAAGGCATTATTGGCTGTGGTTATATTTCTTCACAGGCCTATCCACTACCACATTGGGATGAAGAAAAAGCAAAGGCAGGAAAAACAGCACTCAGGACAGATTTGTTGTTTACAGCCCTATCCGAGGAGCCAATCGTTTCTCTTTCATATCTGCAAGAAAGGTATCCGCACTATACTTGGACGCCGCAAGCTGGAGGCATGTCCTTACCTAATGAAATTGCAGATGACCTTTTTAAAATAATTCAAAGTGATACTAAATTCAACTTTAAGCCTTTAGCGAAGCAAGCTATAGAGCTTTTCGCTGAAGGCAAAGCAAAAAATGTTACCTACAAAACATATGACAGAAGCCCTGCCGCCCGTCAGGCTTGCATAGATCACCATGGTTATAATTGTAGTGTTTGTGATTTCAATTTTGAACGCACTTACGGAAAGCACGGATCAAAATACATTGAAGTACACCATCTAAAACAGGTTGCCGATGTTGGGGAAGAGCATCTCATAAACCCCATTAATGACTTGAGACCGGTATGCGCTAACTGTCACCGAATGCTACATAAAACAAGACCGCCAATTTCAATTGAAGAACTTAAAATGAATATAAGCCATGATTAATAACGATGTATTACGCCGGGTACGCTACGCTTTAGAGCTTAAAGACCAAACCATGATCGACATCTTTGCGTTAAACGATGTTGAGATCAGCCGCGACGAGCTACTCCCGCTGCTTAAAAAAGACAATGAAGCCGATTACATCCCGCTTAACAATAAGCTGATGGAGCAGTTTTTAGACGGCCTGATTATCTATAGAAGAGGCAAGCAGGAAAACCCACCTGCGCAGGTTAAAAAACCGGAACCGTTGACCAATAACACCATACTCAAAAAACTGCGTATCGCTCTGGAATTTAAAGAAGAGGACATGATTAGCACCCTAAAGCTGGCAGATTTTGAACTATCAAAAGGCGAGCTTAGCTCTTTTTTCAGGCAAAAAAGCCATAAACATTACCGGGAATGCGGCGACCAGATTTTGAGAAACTTTTTACAAGGCCTTACCGTTCGTTTTAGAGAGCAAGACTGATAACGACTCCTTTACATCCTATCCTATCCTATCCCACCCCAACTTAACAAAGCTAATACCATGAGCGACAACATATCAAACAACGCCATCATTTATGCGATACTGGCTTTAAACAGCGAAACCGCCCTGCAACACGAATATTTAGACTCGACCGATGTTCCCGATGAGGAACGCGAGAACGAAGAAGAAATTCTCGCTGACTTGGAACAAGCCTTCATGGAATTTGTCGATATTTATAAAGTCCGCTGCAAATCCGACAAACAACTGCCCAACATTGACGAATTGCTGAGTAGCCAATTGTAAAAACCATGCACACGCTTTACGGCATAAAAAACTGCAACACCGTCAAAAAAGCGCGGTGCTGGCTGGATCAAAACGGCATAGCCTATCAGTTCCACGATTTCCGGACTGATGGGTTAACGCCCGAACTGCTCCAGCATTTTGCAGAGGATTTAGACTGGAACAAACTGCTTAACCGTAGCAGCACCAGTTGGCGACAGCTCAGCGCCGATCAGCAAGCCGATCTGACCTCAGAAAAAGCCCTACAACTGATGCTGTCCATCCCTACCCTGATCAAACGACCTGTTTTAGATGCCGGCGACAAATTAATGCTTGGTTTTAAAGCTGAAAACTACCAGACCGAATTACTATGAGCGACACACTGGAACTTCTTAAAGACCTGATCAGCCGCGAATCGGTAACCCC
>JBCKWO010000074.1:0-8665 GCA_038922535.1 Methylobacter sp.
CTTTTCCAATACATCGACATTGCAAGCGTGGACGTTTCAACTGGTGTAGTTTCTAATCCGCAGGAATTGAGAGGTGACGAAGCCCCGTCAAGAGCACGAAAAGTAGTTCGCGCCTTTGATGTTATCGTTTCGACTTGTCGCTCAACCAGAGGTGCGATTGCTGTAATCCCTGAGTCATTACACAATCATATTGCATCTACGGCCTTTTCAATTGTTCGAGCAAAAGATGGGGTCAATCCATTTTATTTGCATTACGCACTCAGGCTGCCAAGCACTCTTGAACAGTTTCGGAAGTGGAGCACCGGATCAAGCTATCCGGCAATTCTTGACGAAGATGTTAAGAAAACACGGATTCCTTTGCCATCACCTGAGATTCAAGACCAAATTGCTCAAAAAGTACTGGCAGCATTACACGAGCGAGATATTGCAATTGCTGCTGTAAATGCTGGGTGGAATGGAGCACTAGAAAATATTACCAGTACCCTGTGTGGGCATATCGGGTTATCTCTTGCTTCACCTGCAAATCAAGACACCATCTGCACTATTGACGAGGTGCGCAGAAAACTGGCTGAGTTACCTTCGTTAATCGCCGATGGTGGAATATCTAATGATGATGCTGGCGATCTCTTTGGTGATACAGCAGACGAATAAAACGCATCTAACAAATCGTTCCAGCGGACGCGCAAAAAGCCGCGCGCCGCTGAACTCAAACGTTGGGCGCTGCGGCACCGCCTTCTGTTCCGCAATTGCAAGGAGAACGAAACATGGAAAGAAATATAAAGATAAATCATAGTGGAGTCGTAAGTATGAAAACCCGAAGCTGGTTCGTTGTGATGTTTGCTTTTCTGGCTGCTACAGGCTGCGAAACGCTTACGGACATTTCTGATAACGCACCCGCAGCGCAGTGGCCGGTGTTGACGAGTCTGCTGGCGGCACCATCAGACACGGGCGCATTCACGACCGTCGAGGCTGAAGGGGTCATCGTTGACCACGCATTTCCCGAAAATAACAATCCTGGAGTTTACAGGGTACTTTCGAGCGCTTCGTCGACCGGATTGCCAAGGGGTGTCATCAAAATCTTCTTTACTACCGCATCGCCCCTGTTAACGCTGAAGGTCGGCGTCGAGGGCACTGCGCTACCCAAGTTCGCGGACGTCCCTGCAAACCTCGATCCAAAGGTCGTCGGCTATTACCGCGTGGAAAGCGTGGATGCGTCAGGCAATTGGCAGGTGACGATTCATCCACCCCTCAGTACGACTCCGCGCTTCGCGCTGCACATCCGCCTTCAAACGGTCTCGATCAATCCGAATTACCCCCCCGGACATCATAGCCACGAAACCGCGTATATGTTGATCAATTTAGTGGCAAAGCCGCTCAGGCTAGGTTTTATGTCGCCCACGAGCGGCAGCTCGTGTGTCCTCGTGCCAAATTTGCCGCCGTTACGGCCGGGACTACGCTTGATTGCGAGTGACCTCAACACAACAAAGATCAATGTCGGGTGTTGCGACCCCTTCCCGGATTCGACTGTCTCTACCTTCGGCGCAGCCGGCACTCTAGCGGGCGTTACCTTTCCATTTTCCGGGTTTCGAAAGTATTCCTTGGTGATGAGGGTGGGGAGCCAGCGCGAACCGGGCGATACTACATTCACTACGAACCAGGCAGGACCGCTGGAAGTCTGCATAAACGACGACAATCTGGCTAACAACAGCGGCGCATGGGGAATCGGTATTCAGATTAGTGAGTGATCGCTGAACCGGTCTCCCTGAGGTCTTACATTCATGCATCCAGCCTAACCCTGCATTCGAGCGGGACTCGCCCAAAAGCGGGCGAGCCCCTCAATTTTACGTTGGGCCCTACGATGACCGTTGAATTAGTAGTCTTCCAAAAAGTCACTCCACGTTCACTGAAAACGTTCGCTGAAGTAGAAAAAATGGCGCAGCTCTTTCTTGTCTCCCTCAACCAAGCAGAGGTTCAAGAAAGGATTGCCAGAGTACATCAGCTTGGTGTTTCAAGCGCGGAAGTTCAGATGGCCATACTACCTTGCGCGGAACAGCTTGGCTTCTTGCCAGAAAAGAAGGGCTTGTTTTAAGAGTATGCCGTATCGGCCCACCGCCCGGACTACTACGTGGAGGTTCAAGACACCGGCATTCTCCTTGAAGTCGAGCGCGGAAAGACCACCATGAATAACATGGATCTCTTGGACCTCTGGAAGTGCCATATCTGCGAGCACGCGGAGTACTTGTTCCTACTTGTACCTCAGGTAAGGCCAACCAAGAAAGGCAGTAACACGGAACAACAACGGGGTCAGTTCTAACATTCCAACATCGGCCTAACCCGTCGTTCAAGCGGGACGCCGTTTATGCAACGCTTGGATTGAGCCACTTGGACAGTGACCCGATTATGCGATAAATCACGGGGTCAGGCCTTACATTTGACATAGCATAACCCTGTATTTGAGCGGGACGCCGAATCACGGGGTCAGACAAATCACGGGGTCAGGCCTTACATTTGACATAGCAAAAATCACGGGAACAAAGGAACAAAGGGGTCAAGTCTTGACATGCCACATCAATCCTAATCAGGCGCTCAAGGTGACGCTTCGCCGCTATCGCGGCTCGCTCATCTTAGCTCTACGTTAGGGTGTATTGACAATTCTCATAATGTACATACAATGTATTGATGATTAAGTTCGAATTGAATCAAGTAAAAGCGGCTTCAAACAAGAAGAAACATGGCGTTTCTTTTGACGAAGCACAATCCGTATTTTATGACGAGTTTGCTGTACAGTTTTTTGATGAGGAAAGCTCCGAATCAGAAGACCGGTTTCTTATGCTGGGCTTCAGTGATGGGGCTCGACTGCTTATTGTTTGTCATTGTGAGCGTGAGCTAGGCAACATCATTCGAATTATCTCGGCAAGAAAAGCGACGAAAAACGAAGGCAAATATTATCAAGGGGGTCTGCTATGAAAACTGAATATGATCTTTCAAAATTGAAGTCTCGCAAAAATCCTTATGCGACAAAACTTAAAAAGTCCGTAACTATGCGGCTGAGCGAAGATGTCATAGGCTATTTTAAACAAATGGCAGAAGAGGAAGGCGTCCCATATCAAAGCCTCATCAATCTTTATCTGCGAGATTGTGTAGTGCGTCACAGAAAAATAGATATATCTTGGCAAACCACACCCTAACCCAGCGTTCAAGAGGGACGCCGCAAAAGCGCGTCGCCCCTTAACTTTGCGTTAGGCCATAAAAAATGAGCACCACGAACGACTACTATGTTTACGTCTACATTGATCCTCGCAACTTCGAGGAGTTTTACTTTGGTAAGGGTAAAGGGTCTCGTAAAGACGCCCATTTGTCTGACACCTCCGACTCGGAAAAAGCCCGCCGTATCGCTGCAATACACAAGGCTGGGCTTCAGCCAATAGTTCGCGTCATCGCACGAGAACTTTCGGAGCACGATGCACTGCTCATAGAAAAAACGCTCCTGTGGAAACTTGGACGTCAACTGACTAACGTTTCTTCAGGCCACTACTCAGACAAATTCCGCCCCCACAACACTCTTCACATGCTGCTTACTGGTTTCGACTATCAATGCGGCCTTTATTACTACAACGTTGGTGAGGGACCGCACCGTAACTGGGATGACTATGTGCAGTTTGGTTTCATTTCTGCGGGGCAAGGCATTCGCTGGCGCGATGCCATGCTCGGATTCCATGAGGGTGATGTTGTGGCGGCGTATCTCAAAGGTAGCGGATTCGTTGGCATCGGAAAATTAACATCAAGAGCCAGACCAATCAATGAAGTAATAATTAATGGTAAGCCTTTGCTCAGCCATGAGCTGCGATGCCAAAACATGGCAGACAACATCTCATCAGCAGATCTCTGCGAGTATGTGGCAACAGTCGAATGGATTAAGGTAGTGGATCGCGCAAATGCAAAATGGAAAAGTAAATCTGGACTCTACACAACAACACACATTCGCGCTTCACTAGACGGGCAACCCGCTACCATAGCGTTTCTCGAAGAGGAATTTGGTGTGAGTGTGCGTGAGTATATGGCCTAAAGCTGTAAGGCGGATTCGCGCTAGCAATCCGCCATGAACGGAGCCTTGAGAAACAAAGTGGTCAAGTCTTGACATGCCACATCAAGCCTAACCAGGCGCTCAAGGTGACGCTTCGCCGCTATCGCGGCTCGCGCCCCTTAACTTTACGTTAGGCTGCAATGTCAAACAACAACGGGGTCAGTTCTAACATTCCAACATCGGCCTAACCCGTCGTTCAAGCGGGACGCCGTTTATGCAACGCTTGGATTGAGCCACTTGGACAGTGACCCGATTATGTACCTAACCCTAGTCAGGGATAGATAGCGTTACATTTTTGTGTAACGAAACAAATCCATTAAAGCCGGCGCATAGCCGGTTTTTTTATGCGTGGAATATCTACACCGCAACCATTGCCGGTGACTTGAAATTATTTGAATCAAACGAAATCAATCCAACTGGTGACTTATTAGTGACTCAAAAAAAAGGCCTAAGTGTTAAAAAACACCTAAGCCTTTGTTTTATTTGGAGCTGGCGATGGGAATCGAACCCGCGACCGGCTGATTACAAATCAGCTGCTCTACCGACTGAGCTACACCAGCGAAGAAGCGCGTATTATACACAACAAATTTTCTTTGACCAGTATTTTCATGGATTATTTGAGTCTTCTTCTGGCCTTATTTTTGTTGATTGAATGCGGCTTGCTCTTCTCGGAATGGGTGTTATCCAGTCCGGTATATTTGGTTTTAAAGCGTTGAATTTTGTCGGGTGTTTCAAGCGTGCCTTTGGGTTGAAAGGTGGGGATCAAATGCTGCTTGCCATTGCCGATCAAATCGCTGCGGCCCATGTCTTTTAAGGCTTCGCGCAACAACGGCCAGTTTTTGGGGTCGTGATAACGCAGGAAGGCTTTGTGCAGACGGCGCTGCTTGACGCTTTTGGGTATGGGGATGTCTTCAGCATTGCGACTAACTTTATGCAAAGTGTCTTTGCCGGAGTGATACATGGCGGTGGCGATGGACATCGGCGAAGGCAAAAATGCCTGCACCTGATCGGCTCTAAAACCGTTGCGCTTTAGCCATAACGCCAGGTTGAGCATGTCGTTATCGGTAGTGCCGGGATGGGCGGCGATAAAGTAAGGGATCAGGTATTGCTCTTTACCGGCTTCCTTGGAAAACCTGTCGAACATTTCCTTGAACCGGTCATAAGTGCCCATGCCCGGCTTCATCATTTTGGATAACACGCCTTGCTCGGTATGCTCCGGGGCGATTTTAAGGTAGCCGCCGACATGATGGGTGACCAGTTCCTTAACATATTCCGGCGATTCTACGGCGAGGTCGTAACGCAAGCCGGACGCGATAAAGATTTTCTTGATGCCAGGCAAGGCGCGGGCTCTGCGGTAGAGTTTAATCAGCGGGGTATGATCGGTATTCAGGTTAGGGCAAATGCCGGGATAAACGCAGGATGGTTTGCGGCAGGCAGCCTCAATTTCCGGGTCTTTGCAGGCTAAGCGGTACATGTTGGCGGTGGGGCCGCCCAAGTCGGAAATATGGCCGGTAAAATTAGGCGAGGTGTCGCGGATAGCTTCAATTTCCTTGATGATCGAATCTTCTGAGCGGCTTTGGATGATACGGCCTTCATGTTCGGTGATTGAGCAGAAGGTGCAGCCGCCAAAACAGCCACGCATGATGTTGACTGAATGCTGGATCATTTCAAAGGCGGGCACGTTGGCGTTGCCGTATTCTTTGTGCGGCACACGGGAGTAGGGCAGGTCGAACACGCCGTCCATTTCCTTGGTGGTCAGCGGGATAGGCGGCGGGTTAATCCAGACCTGTCGCGTTCCGTGCAACTGAATCAACGGACGCGCATTGCCCGGGTTGGTTTCGCCATGCATGACTCGCGAGGCGTGGGCATACAGTATCGGATCGTCTTTGACCGCTTCATAAGCGGGCAGGCGGATTACGGTTTTTGAGCGCTGGTTTCTGACCAGCAATTTATCAAACCGAATGATTTTTTCGTCTGGATTGCTCTGCTCCTGATCGGGTTTTTTATCGCAGGCAGGCTTTTCCTGGTACGGGTCGATAGGCATCATCGTCGCGCCAGGTTTATCGACATCGGTAGAGTCCTTAACGGCAAAACCTTCCGGTATTTGTTTAACGTAATGTACCGTTCCGCGTATGCCTTTCAAGTCAGATATAGCTTCACCGTTAGCCAGCCTATGGGCGATTTCTACGACTTGACGCTCGGCATTGCCGTAAACCAACAGGTCGGCTTTGGAATCCAGCAGCACGGATTTTCGAACCTTATCCGACCAGTAATCATAATGTGCTATGCGCCGCAAACTGGCTTCGATACCGCCGATGATAATCGGCACCTCTTTGTAGGCTTCGCGGCAGCGGTGAGAGTAGACGTTGACGGCGCGGTCAGGGCGTTTGCCTGCTGCACCGTCCGGCGTATAGGCATCGTTGGAACGGATTTTTTTGTCCGAGGTATAACGGTTGACCATCGAATCCATGTTACCGCCGGTCACGCCGAAAAACAGATTTGGACGGCCTAGTTTGCCGAAATCACTGGCGCTGGTCCAGTCGGGTTGGGAGATGATGCCGACTCTAAAACCTTGCGCTTCAAGTAGTCGGCCAATCAGCGCCATACCAAAGCTGGGGTGATCGATATAGGCATCGCCGGTCACTAGGATTACATCGCAGGCATCCCATCCGAGTTCATCCATTTCCGCCTTGCTCATCGGTAAAACCGGAGCGATGCCAAAGCGCTGCGCCCAGTATTTTCGGTAGCTAAAAAGGTTCGGTTCGGTTTGCAAGGCAGTAGACATTATTTTTTTATCGAGTTGTTGATGACGCTGGAATTGTGTTTGATGATTTCTTTTAAATAAGAGATAAATTCAATCTGGTAAAGCTGTTCAAGAACGATGGCTCGGGTTCGCAAATCTTTCATGGAATGGATCGGAGCTTCTTCGTTAAAGGCCAGGCCGATAATATTGCCTCGGTCTTTAACGGGCAGAAACAAAATTCTCCAATCGAAAGTGCGCCCCAGCCACAAGGCCGTTTGCCGGAATAAGGGCTGATTGACGCCGCCCCAAAGATTGATGACCAGCATGCCGTCTTTTTTCAGCAAGGCCTTGCAGGCATCAAAAAACGCATGATTACAGATTGATGGCGCCATGCCTTCATGGTCGAACGCATCAATAAACAGCAGGCTGTATTGCTCACTTTGACTCTCGGTGCGTTGGCGGACATATTCCGCGCCGTCATCGATGATAACTTTCAGGCGTGGATCCAGCGGCAGGCCAAAATGACTGCGTGCGATTTTGACCACGCTCGCCCGGTATTCCACGGCTTTTAAACGGCATTCCGGGAAATGATGCAGTAAGTGCTTGGTTAGCGAACCGCCGCCCAAGCCGATAATCAAAGCCTCGTCATCAAGCGTGGGTTTGAATAGCATCCAGCTGGTCATGGCCTGCACATAATTCAGATACAGCTTATCCGGTTCGGCCAACAGCATGCTGCTTTGCCGGGGAAACGAGCCAAAGTGCAGCGACCTTACGCCGTCACGCTCGACAACCTCTAAAATGCCGTCGTCATCGTGGCTTTCGTGGATAACCCGGCCCTCATATCTAACCATAAAAGCGGTAAGTTATTGAATAATTGATCAAATATTATACCGGAGATTAAGGTTCAACTTGTGGTTGTTAATTCGGTTATTGCCGGTGACTCAGTGATCACAATCGGAAATCAACGGGACGGAAGATGAATAGTGTGATTCATCTCCGGGTGCAGTCAGGGGCTCAAGACTTTGAACCCCCGCTGTTGTAACTAAAATAATCCGGTGATTTTACCGTTATTATCAATATCGATTCTTTCCGCGGCAGGCACTTTAGGCAAGCCGGGCATGGTCATCATATCGCCCGCAATCGCGACAATAAAGCCTGCACCGTTTGCCAGGCGGACATGGCTGATTTCGACGACATGCCCGGAAGGTGCGCCTTTGGAACTTGGATTAGTTGAAAATGACATTTGGGTTTTTGCCATGCAAATGGGGAACTTGCCGTAATCGGCATCCCATGCGGCCAGTTGCGCTTTCACTTTGGGTTTTGCGGTAACGCTGCCCGCTCCATACAGCTTGGTGGCAATGGCTTCGATTTTTTCCCAGAGACTCAGATTTTCATCGTAAACATAGTTAAATCCCGGCTCACGGTTGTCGACGATGTCGCTGACTACTTCTGCCAGTTCGACTGCACCGGCGCCGCCTTCTGCCCAGTGCTTGGAAACCACGCACTTTGCGCCCAAGTCTGCGCATTTTTGCTGTAGCAAGGCAATCTCCGCATCGGTATCGAAAGTGAAGTGATTAATGCACACCACACAAGGCAGGCCGTAATGGTGGGTGATGTTGTGGTGATGACGTTCGAGATTGGCAAAGCCTTGTTCCAGCGCCGCCAGATTCTCCTGGATTAATTCTTCTTTGACCACGCCGCCGTGGAATTTTAGCGCCCGTACCGTGGCGACCAGCACCACGGCCGAGGGCTTGAGTCCAGACATGCGGCATTTAATGTCGAGGAATTTTTCAGCGCCCAAATCAGCCCCGAAACCCGCTTCGGTCACTACATAATCA
>JBCKWO010000075.1:0-8379 GCA_038922535.1 Methylobacter sp.
CCGCATTGTTCATATTACCCCAGCTGGTCATGGCCGGAAATGATGATCCGCAATGCGAAGCCGAAGTGCCGCTGAGTTTTACCAAGCAAGAAATGGCCGAGGCGGGCTTCGAACCCGGCGGTTTCACGCCTTTTTTTCTAGGCATGATAGTGGGTCCCAGGATAGGACTCGAATGGAATGACGGGCGTAATGTGCGCACGCTTGAAGTGCTGTGGGCGCTGCCTTATGCAGGGAATCTCGTCGGCCTGTTTTTATGCGTGGAGGCGCTCTCAGGCTATCGCATGACCAGCGTTGCTGGCGAGACCGGCATCGACGATTGGCGGCGCAACATTTACTTTAAACGCATCCACAAGGCCGAAGAGACGGGCGATTTTGCCCGGGCGGCGTACCTTAGGGAATGTTCGCCGTTTGATACTTACAATTATCCCGCTAACAAACAGGCCGTTAAGCCTGATGAAAATACCGGGCTGGCGAAATGGCGATCCGGACTGTCGGGTTTTTTCATCGACAACCGCGTCGGTCTTGAACGTGAGGAAAGCCGGGGCATCCGTACTGTCGAATACTGGTCGATCCTGTGGCTGCCGCGAATTTTTCCGGCTATAGATGCCGCTCAGGGGGAAAAGATGTCCGACATCGTGCGCAAGGAGCATCTCGATACTGAATGGCTTAAAAACGATGCCGATAATAAAAATACGCAAACAGGGGTAACGCAATGAAACGACGGTTCCTAGGCCGGATGACCATCATTCTGAGTTTGTTTATCGGCTTACTCGGCTGTACTTCGCAAGTCCATATACCCACTCCGGTACCGCCGCCACTGACCGGACGCACGATAGCCGCGCCGCTGCCAACGGTTTGGTCAGCAAGCATCGGCGCTTTGCAGGGGCTGGGTTTTTCAAATATTACTGCCGATGAACACCAAGGCGTCCTTGTGACGGAAGACAAACGTCTTGAAGGAAACACGGCGCATAACCGGAATTCCGGCATAGCGCGTTTTGCGGTAGAACGGGATATCTATTCCGAAGGCCAAAGCCGACTGCATATCACGCTGGTGCCTCGTGATGAGCCCGGACAAACCGAGATCCGGATTGCCACCGAGCTTAAAGGCAAAGTCGAGAAACGCGGCGATATCAAATACGCTCCATTTAAACCTGTAACCGAAGCTCCTAATTCCGATGATGACGAAAACCAAGCTATTGGAGTTTGGGATACGCTTTCTTCAAACGGCGTGCTCGAGGATCGATTCCTGGCGGCTTTGATGGATTTGTTGCGGAACGATAATGCCACTCGGTAAGGCGAGCCTGCTTCCAGATTATTCGGCGCCTTGTACCTTGGACAGCGTCTAATTCTGCGGTAATTTGGCCGGGCTTAACGCGAATTAGGTGTCATTTCAGTCGCTGCTGCGAAAATGTAGCGACTGAAAATGATTGAATAAAGAGATATGTTTTTGACCGCGGGATTTAGCGCGGACTGCTTCATTTTGAAGTCAAGCTTAAAAGTCCACCCATTCAGAAAACAAGGCTTATAAATAATGTTAAAGCACCCTTAAGAAATAACATTCGGCCATCCCCCTGCATCAACACTTGGTTATATTGCCCTCATTCTTGTCATTTGCAACGTATTCTCGGGATTAGAGGGTTTTCGATTATTAATCAGGCTTGGGGTGGACCGTAATACCCCTTTTTTTGCACCGAAACAGGCTCGCGCAACAGCTGAGCCCCCGCCACCACATGGGTGGCAAGTCCGTTTACGCCGGTATCGATGTGTGCCAGCAGAGCCTCACGCATGCGCGGATCCCAGTAGGTGCGCAGATGGTTGCGTACCCCTTCGGCCGCGCGTAACGGCGGATACGGGGCGAAGAAGGCGCCAATCTGCTCGGCCATGACCAGAATGCGTCCCATATCGAGCACCGTGGTGCTCTTGTCGGTAGCGTTGTTAGCGTTGCTCATCATACGGTCACCTCAAGTTCGGCTTCGCTTGGCATTGCATTTTCAGTCGTCAACCGCAGCACATCAACCGCAGTCACTTTATATTCCGGGCAGTTGGTTGCCCAGTCTGAACGGTCTGAGGTCAGCGCGTTCACATGCGACTCAGGATGGTGGAAAGTTGTATAGACCACGCCAGGATTGACCCGTGCAGAAATCTTTGCGCTTAGGCGCGTTGCACCAAAGCGGCTGTTAATGTTCACCCAGTCGCCATCGCGTATGCCGCGTATCACAGCGTCATCAGCACTGATTTCGAGGACATCTTGCTGATGCCATTGAGAGTTGGCCGTACGACGGGTCTGCGCGCCGACATTGTACTGGCTCAGGATGCGGCCAGTAGTAAGCAACAGTGGAAATTGCTCAGTCACTCGCTCTGCCGTCGGCACGTAGCCTGTCAGCATGAAAGTACCCAGCCCGTTAGCACGGGGAAAGGTTTTGGTGTGCAAAACTTCTGTTCCTTCAGGTGCGTTCTGATCAACCGGCCACTGCGCGGAACCCACCCGATCCAATAGCGCGAAGCTCAGGCCGCTATAAGCGGGTGTGAGTCGTGCTATCTCGTCGAGCACCTCGCCAGCGTGGGCATACTGTGCTGGGTAACCCATCGCGTTCATTAAGCGCACAACCACTTCCCAGTCTTGCAGACCTGCAAGCGGCTCTACCACTTTGCGTACCCGGCTGACTCGGCGCTCTGCACCGGTGAAAGTGCCGTCTTTTTCCATTGAGGAGCTGCCTGGCAGGAATACGTGGGCATAGCGGGAGGTCTCGTTGAGCACCAGATCCTGCAAGATCACACATTCCATCTGCTTCATGGCGGCGATGGTGTGGTTCTGGTTAGGGTCGCTTTGTACGGGATCTTCACCCATGATGTACATGCCCTTAAACTGGTTGGTGAGCGCTGCGTCGAACATGTTGGGCAGACGCAGTCCCGGCTCAGCATCAAGCGTTACATTCCATTCTGCCTCGAACGACGAACGCACGTCACTGTCAGTGACGAAACGATAACCGCTAAAGACATGCGGCCAACTGCCGAGGCAACTACCACCCTGGACGTTTGCCTGTCCGCGCAATGGGTTTACGCCCACGCCCTCACGCCCGAGCATGCCGCAAGATAGCGCCAGATTGCCTAAGCACATGACACCGGTTGAGCCCTGTGAGTGCTCAGTTACGCCCAGGCCATAATAGATGGCGCTGCGTGGGCCGTTAGCATAGAGTCTGGCGGCTTGGCGAATGGTTTCCGGGTCAACTCCCGCCTGCGGACCGGCAATCTCAGGCGCATAACGTTCGTCGCTGACCAGAGCCATCCATGCTTCGAACTCAGGCCACTCGCAACGTGCACGAACGAAGTCTTCATCGTAGAGACGCTCGCGCACAATCACATGTGAGATGC
Organism: Methylobacter sp.; assembly: GCA_038922535.1. Taxonomy (GTDB): domain Bacteria; phylum Pseudomonadota; class Gammaproteobacteria; order Methylococcales; family Methylomonadaceae; genus Methylobacter_A. The sequence continues at coordinate 3,373 of JBCKWO010000075.1, forward strand.
TGTTTAGCACCAATACGTTGGTGCCGGGGCGGATGGCAAGATGAATATCAGCATGGCAGTGTGGCGAATCTACAATATCTGTTTGGCGTGGGTCGATAACGATAAGGCGCGCACCCTCGCGGATACGTCGCTTCATGAGCGAACCGAATACCGGATGCCCCCCCGTTGGATTCGCGCCAACCACCATGATCACATCCGCTTGCAATATGGAGTCGAAATGCTGGCTTGCCGCACCTGCGCCCACCGTGGCCGACAGGCCGAACTGGGTGGGTGAATGACAAATGCGGGCGCAGTTGTCGATATTGTTGTTGCCAAATACGGCGCGTGCGAGCTTTTGTACTAAGAAGATTTCTTCGTTGGTGCAGCGCGAGCTTGACACTGCGCCTATCGATTTCTGCCCGTATTTCGCCTGGATACGACGCATTTCACTCGCTGCGTAAGCAAAAGCCTCTTCCCAGGAGACCTTCTGCCAGGGCAGATCAATAGAGCTGCGTATCATTGGCGTGAGCACACGGTCAGGGTGATTGTAATAGTCAAAGGCAAAGCGGCCTTTGACGCAACTATGTCCGTGGTTCGCTTTACCCTCTTTCCAGGGGATCATGCGCACCACTTTGCCATCGAGGGTCTCGGCTTTGAAGCCGCAGCCCACGCCGCAGTAAGAACAAGTAGTGATGACGCTGTTGTCAGGTTTACGTGGTATAGGCATGAAGGTACTCTCCATTGAAAAGACTTTTTTCGATCAGTGCCTGGGTAGGGCAACTTTGCACGCAGGCACCGCAGCTCACGCAATCCGATTCAAAAAATGATTGATCCTGACCTGCGGTGACTTTTGAATCAAAGCCACGACCAGATATCGTTAAGGCAAAAGTTCCCTGGATGTCCTCGCACGCACGCACACATCGGCTACAGACGATGCACTTGGCAGGATCAAACAGGAAGTAGGGGTTGGATTTATCCACTGGAAGCGCAAAGTGCGTTGCACCCTGTCCATAGGGGTGAGTCGTCACGCCAACACGTTCTAGTGTTTCATGAAATTCACTCCAGCCACCCTCGATTTCATCGGCGGGAAAGTCTGACAGGTACAGTTCGAGCACGCCACGACGCAGATCCTGCAAACTCTCACTCTCGGTACAGACCACCATCCCAGCCTCGACGGGTGTCGTGCAACTGGCCGGATAGCCTTTCCGACCCTCAATCTCGACTAGGCACACGCGACAACTTCCAAAGGCTTCAAGCATGTCAGTCGCACATAGCTTGGGTACGGGGCGGTTGATCAATGCCGCAGCGAGCATCACCGAACTGCCTGCGGGCACGGTGACTTCGACGCCATCCACGGTGAGCGTGACCGGCGCACCTTCGCGCGGCGGTGTGCCGTAATCAATATCTTCGCGTAAATCTCTCAGTTCATGCCACATCACATCCCTCTCTAACACTGCGACAGAAAACCGCAGACAGCCAACAAACATAGCGGGGCGGGATTAATGATTCAATATTATTAATCCTCACAACCCTTCACTTTACAAGTAATAATTTCGCTGAAAACTGTAACATGTCAATCGATTTCTGCCTAATACTATACTGAAGCGTCACTCGTAGAAATGATCCAACTTTATCCAACGCTAGGCGAGGCTTACCGACTGAAGGTCTTATGCAATGATTGTTGGGGAATGCCTAACAAAGCAACTGAATCGGCCTTTCTGACGTTGTGGTGTAACGAAGTGGAGGTAGCCAAAATCCCTGCCTCCATGGCCTTCGCAAAAACGGTCAAAAGCACATCCCTGCCGAAATGACAGGCATTTTGGCGCTGGCTGAAATATCTTGCTAATCAGGTGGGCGAATGACTTCGCCTCTATATACTCAATGCATACAGGTGCAGGCGTGCTTGATTCTGTGCGCTAGCCAGTGATCGACTGAGAGGACGCCGCCGCCGCGCGCCATCAGATACAGCAGCACGGCAGCCCAGGTGCCGTGGGTGGGGTAGGCGTCCGGATAGACGAACACCTGGATAACCAGCGTCATCACCAGCAGGGCTGTGGCTGAGAAACGTGTCGCAAGACCTATCAGGAGCAGCGCCGGGAACGCATGTTCGGCAAACGCAGCAAGTAACGCGGCAAGTTCGGGACTGATGAAAGGCAGACGATACTCTTCTTTGAACAGGGCGACGGCCGAATCCGACAGGCGCGGCCAGCCGAACTGGTAGGTTCCTTCGACGATGTCCAGGGCGAAACCTTCTATCTTGGTCTGGCCGGATTTCCAGAATACCGTAGCGATGGCAAAGCGGCCCAGGGCGGTGATCAAGGACTCGGGAATGCGCCTGAAGCGTTCGTTGATCGCCCGTATCAGGCAGCCGATCCGGGTAGGAAGGAACTTTTCTGGAACAGATGGGATTGGGGTCATGGCTGAGTCTCCTCTTTAAAGTCGAATGAAATGGCTGCACCCGCACGGATGAGAATCGCCAGAGTAGCGGCCAGGTCGAAGCCGGGTTGCTCCCTGCTCGCGGCCAGTGCACTCTCGCCGAACGGCGCGCCGTCGGCAAGCAGTTCAATGAAACGGCCTGCGCCCGGGCCTAGCGGCACGACCAGGACTTCCCAAAGCGGGCGGACAACCAGCGCCTCTTCGGCCTGGTAAGGGTCGACCGTGGCAAGGTCGAGCGTTCCCTGGTGGGCCACCCAAAGCGAACACGCGGCATAGGCCGAGCGCAGCACGCCAGTCGAGGGATGCAACCGGATGCGGACGGTCGGCAAGGCATTGGGGTGGGACAGTGCGCCCCGGAAGGCCGCCTCATCGAGCGGTGTGGCATCGGCGGCGTGATAGGCGGTTAGGTAAAGTATTTCGAGTCGCGCTACGTCGACTAGGTAGGGGATGCTTTGCGCTGGCGCGAAGCTCTCAATGAAGGCCGGAAATCCGTTCCCGTACTCAGCCAAAATCGGGGATCGCGGCGGTTCCGCCGCGACGAAGACGCGCGCCATGGCGCGGAAGAATTCCTCGCCGACCAGTGCGCAGGTCACCGGGAAGGTGTCTGCCAGCGCGTCGATCAGCGAGCTGACCACGTTGTTGCGGTAGACGGCGAAGCGCTTGACCGGATCTGAGCCGTTCCACGCGATGAGGCCTTCCGGACAGGGATGCCCGGCGTCGAGCAGAGTGGCGGCGAATTCTACTTCGTAACTCTTCGAGTCTGCTTCACGGTACTTCGAGCCAGCCTGCGCGCTCATGCTAAGTCTCCTGCCGCTGCCAAGCATAGGTCAGCGCGCCCCGCTTCCTCGATGAGCCGTCCGAACGGCGGAATGTCGTTATCCCATTCGATTAGCGTAGCCACTGGCCCAGTACGTTCGAGTACATGGCGATACAGATTCCAAACGGCGCTGTCAATCGGGCTGCCGTGGGCGTCGATCAACAAGGGTGCGCCGGCGGCGTCGTGATCCTCGGCGAATCCGGCCAGATGGATTTCTTCGACCCACGACAAGGGCAAGGCGTCGAGGTAGGCCTTCGGGTCGCGATGATGATTGGTGCAGGACACGAAAGCGTTGTTGACGTCCAGCAGCAATCCGCAGCCGGTGCGCTTTTGCACTTCGGTGATGAATTCAGGCTCGGACAGCGAGCTTTGGACAAATTCGAGGTAGGTCGAGGGGTTTTCCAGCAGCATACGGCGCTGGAGCCGTTCCTGCACCCGGTCGATATGCGCGCAGACGCGCGCGAGTGTCTGCTGGGTATAGGGCAGCGGCAGCAAGTCGTTGAAGTAGGCCCCGCCATGGCTCGACCAGGCCAGGTGCTCGGAAAACGCTTCCGGCTGGTAGCGCTGAAGCAAGACAGCCAAACGGTCGAGATGGGCTTCGTCGATACCCGCCTCGGAGCCGATCGACAGACCGACGCCATGCACCGACAGGGGGTACTCCTCGCGGATGCGACTGAGATAGCGGTGCGGTAGTCCGCCTGCTCCCATGTAGTTTTCAGCATGGATTTCGAAAAAGCCGAGCTTGGGGCGAGTGGCGAGCACTACCGTATAGTGTTCCGGCTTGAGGCCGACGCCCACCGTTGCGGGCAGGCGGCGAGAATGGGGTGGAGCACCCGCCAAATCAGCTTTCGAGTGGGACGAAGGTTTCATGACAAGTGCTCCGCGAAACGCTGTTTAGGATCAGGATTTCTGTTCTTTGAATTCCTGGAGCTGACCGAAGCCGGTCGGCGAGGCTGGCGAGGCGGTTTGCTCGCAAGTGCCTTTCGGTTCGAATTTCCAGGCGTTGCCCTGGTAGTCGACCTTGGACATGCCGGCGCAAGTAGTGCCAGGGCCGGCTTTACAGTCGTTCTTGCCCTTCAGGGCGACGCCGTAGCACTTGTCGTTTCCGGCTTCCTCCGCTGCGGCCGGGGTGGCTGCGATAGTCAGCGCGGCGCCGAGAGCTGCGGCGAGCGCAACGGCGGATATGGCGTTTTGGTAATTTAGTTTGTTCATTATAAAGTTCCTAATTGCAATTGAGAAAAATACGCAAGGATTTACCCCGCGCGGGGTTGAGCCGGTTTGCACCAGCGTCTACAAGCGGCCCGCAACAGGGTTAGTCACGTCATAGGCCTATTGTTCTGGATTACTTCCGAATATTAGCCTCGGCGCAATTCCGATTCCCTATAGTCGGAAAGCCGATTTTCAGTCGCCCAAGGCGGCCAGCACCTCCCTGATCTGAGTTTTCACATTGATCGGCAGATAAGAGGTTAATTCCAGCATGCGATCCTCGTAAACGTCGACGCCGGGATGATCAGGCTGACGGCGAGTGAAGTGGATAGCAGTTTTTTTGAGCACATAGGGTTAATTCTCGTTGTTAAGTTTGACGAGGTTGGTGACGACTAGGCTTTAGCGGATTTGATGTCGGAAAGCGCCGTCGTAATTTTTAGTCGTAACTCTGACCGATACCTTACAGCCTACGGCTTATTTTTTCGGGTTACCTTGCCGCGCAGGTTTTTTTGGCGGCGCACGGGTTTTTAGCCGTACAGGGATTTTGTTGAGCCGACCCGATGTCAGTC
>JBCKWO010000076.1:0-7666 GCA_038922535.1 Methylobacter sp.
ACTTGAAGCCGATCCGCAAGCGTTTCTTTTGGGTGCCGGTCAAACACAAGCAGGTCCTGGTGAATCAGGTTTTGACGATCCGGTGGAACACACTGAGGTGACAAAATGAACCGTTTTATCGATAAGGAACGCAGGCGTAAGCTACTCTTCCCCGGCAGGCGGGTGTCGCCTAAGCGTTATTGCAGCAACGTGAGCCGCATCCTGTTATTGTCACTCCTGTTAATCGGCGCCGGTTGCACTCTGGGTACTAAACCTGGGGCTGTTGCCCTTCATGATCTGGGGCCTGCGCACCACTCTGATAAGACAGTCACGGTCAGTAGTTTGGACGCACCGGTCTGGTTATGGGATGACCGGATCCGCTATCGCTTGCTCTACGCCGATGCCTCGGCGATCCGGTTTTATGCGCAAGATCGCTGGGAGGCGCCGCCGCCGGCACTGCTGGAAGCTCACTTAAGCTTCATTGGAAAATGGCAGGATGTCACGTTACATATACGACTGACGGAGTTTGAGCAGCAATTCGATACGCCGGAGCAATCTCGGGTGATTTTAAGTTTTCAAGTGGAAGCCCGTTCGCTGAATAATAATAAAGTCATCGGTAAACGTGACTTCAGACTGGAGCAGGCGACTGCAACCGCTAATGCATCCGGGGCAATTAGTAGTTTTACAGCATTAACGCATCAAGCCGTAGCCGAAATTCAGGACTGGTTGCTGGCATTTTCTTCAGCGGCCAGTATGAGCGAGAGTTTTTCAGATGTTTCGGCTTCAAAATAATTTTCGTAAGCAAAGCCGTGATATATCGCAGAGATAACTTCGATTTTCTCCAGCATCAAATTGACCGCTTGTTCCTGAAATAAAGTCGGATCACCTTTACCGCCCACATCAGAATAGAAGGACTTTGACCACATTCCGCCGCAGCAAACATAAAGGACTATCAAAATGCCTGCGGCGCAATAATAACAATTTATTCGAATGAATATGGGGAGCAGCACGCTCCGCATAGAATAATTGGGCCAGCGCTATTCAGCTGGAGTGTGAACAGGGCTCTATCTTAAACTAAGGTTTTGTTTGTCTGGACAATGGGGTCCGCTTTAGTAAATGTTGTTTATAATGACCGTGACAGAGTACGAGGCAAAAAAAAGGCGCATACAATGCGCCTTTTTAATTGTCAGGCACGACCGATTGGCCGCCCCAGAACCCATGCTTAGTTAAAAGTAGAATCCGGTGTAGCTGGCAAAACAGGCATTTTCTGTTTAGGGAACTCGCCGGTCAAACCTTCCAAAAAGGCTACAATGTCAGTCACTTCTTCTTTGCTTAAGTCTTTGCCTAATTGCAATTTAGCCATTAAAATTACTGCTTTATCCAGCGTTTTAACCGAACCGTTGTGAAAATAAGGCGCAGTCAAGGCGATGTTGCGCAAAGTAGGCACCTTAAATAAATGCTCATCGGCCTCGTTTTTGCTGACTTCCGCCAAACCTTTATCCTTGCTGATATGATATTGCGCTTCCCAATAGCCGTTTGGAATGACAGGAAACTTTTGGAACATACCGGGGCCGTTAAACGCCGGTCCGCTATGGCAATGGATACAACCCAATTCCGCAACTTTTTCCATGCCGCGAACCTGTTGCGCCGATAACGCCGATTTATCGCCGCCTACATATTTATCGTAAGGGCTGTTAGGCGTAATCAAGGTTCTTTCATAAGCTGCAATCGCTTTGGTTGCTGTGTCTTTAGAAATAGCTTCCTTACCGAAGGCCTGTTCAAAAGCCTTTTGATAGCCTTCAATCGATTGCAAACGAGCCACTACGTCATCCCAGCTTTTCATGCCCATTTCAATAGGATTAGTCACAGGACCAGCGGCTTGCGCTTCCAGGCTTGGCGCTCGGCCATCCCAAAACTGGACGGTATTAAACGCAGCATTCCAGACTGTTGGCGCACTGCGTCCGCCGGTTTGTCCGTTAACGCCCATCGAGTTCGGTCTGTTATCTTCGCCGCCCAGCATCACGTTATGGCAGGAAGCACAGGAAACTGTACCGGTAGAAGATAACCGCGGGTCATGATAGAGCATTTGCCCCAACTCAACTTTAGCGGGGGTTGTGGCATTATCAGCCGGTGCCGGCGCTACTGTTGGCAATGTTTCCCAGGCCGAAGCCACGGAAACCGAACTTGCCAACGCCAGCGCTGTAATCAGCGAACGAATTTTAAACATACTATCCTCCAAAGTTTATTGTTATTAATGAGGGGCAACCTAATTAGCCCAGTATTCTTACTGCACACCTAAGTAAGGATTGTAAGATATGAAGGAGGCAAGGTACAAGCCTATTTCCGTTGTTTGTGTTTTATTGTCTATTGGGTAGGTGGGTAAAATCTACAATTTGGCATAAATGTCTAAGCAGGTATATGCCTTGCCACGTCCATGCTGTCATGCAGTAACCTCAGAACATCGATACTTTCATCCACGCCGACCCGGAAGACTACAAAGTGCCACCCCTTTCGGCCATACCGAGCGACATACAAGGTGCGGATGCCCGGTTCAATCTCATCGCGAGCTTTTTTCTGGGCCATCCGTTAGCGCCCTGATGGCCAGTGAAATGGTCTCTGTGTAGATTTCAGCCTGCCCAGCGCCAAAGGTCTTGGCTATCCACTGCGCGATTTCGGCATAGCCTTGTTCAGCCTGACGACCAAGCCGAACATTCCAAGCTCTACTCATACGCCCGCGCTGGCCTTGGCTGCGACAGACTTGAGGTGGACGCTGAGGGCCTCAGGTGATTCAAAAGTCGTAAACCGACCCGCATCGAAATCAACGACCCCTACCAGAACAGCGCTGCGCAAAGCTTCCAGACGTGCAGCAGCATCTTCCGCTTCTCTCTGCTCAATGAGGCGCAGCCCCTCGCTGGCATTTTGATAGCGGCCACTTGACACCAGGCCCTCCACGCATGAGGTTTGGTGATTGGTCAGTACGACGTTGCGGGTAGGCATATAAACTTCCTCACAAGGATTTATTGGCAGATTATGCCAATACAGCTTTTGCTGATCCGCTAATGCAGCGTCGGCCGATGCGCTACGTCGAAGCGCCTAGCCAAGTCTGCAAGGCGCTTATCAAGAGTCCACAACTCAGTGCCTGGCGTAATGAGTGTGGATGCCAGTAGCGCCATGTCCACCAACCCACACCCAAGCCCATACAGCTTTTCGCGCTCGATGAACTCCATGACCTCACTCAAGCTCGCTTGACTGCATGGTTGCAAAAGGCCAATGTTATTCAGCGTCTGGATGCGTGGCGCAGGGGGCGTTCCACACGCAATTTCGAGTATGACCATCGGGTGGGACAGCGCGAGGTCTAGCCCCATTAGATCAACCAACGCATCGTTTCCGTTGCGGAAGTGGTCTATCCACACCGAGGTGTCGATGAGTACACTCATTGCGAGACTGGCTCTTCACGGCGACGCGGCACATCCTGAATCTCAGGCGTCGTGCCGCCTAGAGCGGCAAGGCGCTTGGCTGCTTGCACGCGCACGAAGGTCTTCATGGCTTCTCGAAAAATGTCCGATTTGTCCATGTTGGTGTCGGCCACTTCCAGGGCCTTTTCATAGAGTGCATCGTCGATAGTGACAGTGGTACGCATGGGGTCGCCTCATTTTCTCATCAATAGTGATGCGATGTTACATCAAAAACAGCACCGTTGACAATATAGGGACTGGAATCAGTGCGCGTCGTACAAGACCTAATTAAGTGCGGCAACTTGGCTAAATTTACCCAACCTCCATTTACAGGCGTCACAATTCCCAGCCCACCGCCATTGGGCGGTGGCAGCACATGGCTGGAGCGGTGATTATTTCTAATCTAATCGGTTTTCAGGGGGAAAATGCCCCGATTGCTGTTGCTCAGGAAAAATCCGAACAATTTGTAAGAGTTTCTCAGATTTTACAGAGCAAATGCGTCGACTGCCATTCACCAGGCATGACCCGGATGCCGATATATTCAGGATTACCGATAGCCAAACAGCTCATGGAAAAAGATATCGAAGAAGCCGGAGCAAGGCTAATCCTATCTAAAGAGCTTTACAGCGGTAAAGAAACCTTTACACCTTTGATGCTAGCCAGAATGGAACAAGCCATCCGAAACGATAGCATGCCTCCCGCGCAGTATCTGCTTATGCATTGGACTGATAATTTGACCGTAGATGAGAAAACAACCCTTCTTGCTTGGATTGCCGAAGAACGGGCAAAATCCCCATTGAGCAAAGATTCCACAGATGCCCTGAAAAGCGAACCGGTTCAACCGTTGCCTTTAAAAGTCAATCTTGATCCGGAAAAAGTGGCATTGGGCGATAAACTGTTTAATGACCGCTTACTTTCTGGAGACAATACCGTTAATTGCGCCTCCTGCCATGACTTGACACGAGGCGGTACCGATCAGGCCAAAGCCGCCACCGGCATTCGCGGCCAACAAGGACCGATCAATTCTCCGACCGTTTATAACGCGATGGACAACATAGCCCAGTTTTGGGATGGGCGTGCTAAAGACTTGCAGGAACAAGCCGCAGGCCCCGTCGCTAACCCAATCGAAATGGGTGCACAATGGGATGATGGCGTTGAAAAACTTAAACAAGTAAGGGAATATCAAGAAGCTTTCGCCAAACTTTACCCGGAACAAGGCTTGACCAAAACGACCGTGACTGATGCAATCGCGATTTTCGAACACTCTCTGGTCACACCCAATGCCCGTTTCGATCAGTATCTGCGGGGGAATCAGGCGATTTTGTCCTCACAGGAAAAGGCAGGCTATGATTTGTTTAAAGCTAATTGCACATCCTGTCACTTCGGCCCGGCGCTAGGCGGATCATCCTTTGAAAAAATGGGCGTTAAACAGGATTATTTCAAATTACGTGGCGGGAAGCCTACTGATGTTGATAATGGCCGGTTTAACGTAACCCACAATGAACAGGACCGTCATTTTTTCAAGGTTCCGGTATTGCGTAATATAGAACCGACTTATCCTTATTTTCACGACGGTTCAGTCAATGAACTTTCCGAGGCAGTTCGAATTATGGGCAAAGTTCAATTAAACAAAGCCTTTACAGACGATGAAATCGGAAAAATAGTGGCCTTCTTAAAAACACTGACTGGGGAATATAAAGGAAAATCCCTCAAACCGTTGTGAAGACGTCAAACAAGCTCGACTATCAGGATATTGCTTCAAAATAAGCTTCGGATCGAGGAAAATGCCATGTGTGATTAATGCCTGAATTTGTTTATTGTCACGTGATGCCACGTTCCTTTTTCAATCGAAACGGTGCGATTACTTTTGATGGCGAACATGAACCCCAAACCATGGTTTGTTATGGTTTTGAGATTTTTTGCACAACTGTACCAGCTATCGTCGGTCACCACTGCTGACTTGAGTCCCCACGCTAAAACTTCCCCTAGAATTTCCAAAAAATAATCATTTTTTGTTTACTTTTGTCGTAAATCCTGAAATTCACGGGGTGATGCTGAGTAGCTGTAATTAAGCGTAGATTTTAAATGGGATATAATCCATAATACTTTTGTGGTAAATTCAATAATAATAAACTATCAGGAGAAACGTTATGGCTTTAATTACTTGGACAGCTGGTCAATATGGTACAAATGTTGGCTTTGCAGATGATGAACATAAGATCTTGTTTGATAAGCTTAATAAGTTGTACGATTTAGCAACAGGTGGTGCAGAGCGCTCAGCAATTGGTGCGCAATTGGATGATTTGATTTCATATGTCGTTGAGCATTTTGCTCATGAAGAAAGAGAAATGCAGGCAAAAGGTTATGCCGGCTACGATCGCCACAAGGAAGAGCATGAGGCTTTGATAGGCATTTGCGGTGGTCTGCAAAGAAAATTCCATGCGGGTGAGGCAGAGGTTGATGAGGGCGTCGGTCAATTGGTTAAGGGTTGGTTAGATAGCCATATCCCTAACTTTGATATGCCTTATGCAGATACACTAAACAGCTGAGCGGATTTCAAGGTAAAAAATATAAAGGCTTGTGAGTTGCATTGATTCACAAGCCTTTTGTTTGCGCTAAATAAAATCAAGGAAAGGACAGCTGGTATAGATTGCCCTCATAGGTTAAAATTAAAAAGATTATTTGTGATAATTATTACGTAAATGGAATAGGGTCGATCTTGGCATCTCCTGAAATTACGAAACGATATAACGCATAGAAGAGTTTATAACTACTAACGAGGAGGCTGCTCCGTGAAGAAAACAAAGCAACTGTTCGCAGGTCTGATCTTAATGGCTTTGAGCCTAGGGACGGTACAGGCGGATTACACGCTCAATTTAATGAAAGGTGTTACAAAGGTCAGTAATGACATTTATGACCTGCATATGCTGATTTTATGGATTTGTGTATTCATAGGTATTGGTGTGTTTGGAGCTATGTTCTACTCGATTTACCATCATCGTAAATCAAGAGGTCACAAAGCCGCAAACTTTCATGAAAATACCACAGTCGAAATTATTTGGACGATTATCCCGACTTTGATTTTAGTGGCGATGGCAATTCCAGCGACTAAAACAATGATAGAATTGGATAACGTTCAAGATTCTGATATGTCAATTAAAGTCACGGGTAAGCAATGGTATTGGGACTATGAATACCTTGATAGCGGCGTGCATTTTGAAAGTCATTTAGACGCGGCAAGCGAAAAAGCACACCGTGTTGATAATATCGACCCACGCACTGTGCCGAACTATTTGTTAAGCGTTGACAACCCATTGGTTGTACCGATTAACAAAAAGATTCGTTTCGTTTTCACTTCGGCTGACGTAATTCACTCTTGGTGGGTTCCAGATTTAGGTTGGAAAAAGGACGCAAACCCAGGCTTCATCAATGAAGCGTGGACGTTCGTAGATAAACCTGGAACTTATCGTGGTCAATGTACTGAATTGTGCGGACGCGATCACGGCTTCATGCCTATCGTTGTTATCGCAATGGAACAAAATGATTACGATAACTGGGTTAAAACAACCTTAGAAAAGCAAAACGCAACACCTGATTTGAGTGATAAAACGCGTGAACAGTTAATGGCGAAAGGTGAAGCGGTTTATATGAAAAACTGTGTGTCATGTCATCAAATTGATGGTTCAGGTTCAGCGGGTGCATACCCCGCCTTAACAGCCAGCGCAAAAGTAACGGGTGGAATCGACCCATTGATTGGTTTTATTCAAGCGGGAACGAGCAAAATGCCTGCCTTTGCTAAATTGAAAGACGATGAATTAGCATCCGTAATTACTTATATCCGAAACGCGCCAGCATTGGGTAATAAAGTCGGCGACGAAATTCAACCGAAAGTCATCACGCCTGTTTATGATGACGAATAATCGTCTGGCTATTTTTAACTGTTATTTTTGAGGTATAGAGTATGGCTACTGTAATAGCTGAACATGGACACGATGATCACGCGCATGGTCCAGAGAAGGGGTGGTTGCGTTGGATTGTAACGACTAACCATAAAGACATCGGTACGTTATATTTGCTGTTTGCTCTGGCGATGTTTTTTGTTGGCGGCTCAATGGCAATGGTTATTCGTGCAGAATTGTTTGAACCAGGAATGCAATTTGTTGATCCGCGTTTTTTCAATTCAATGACGACAATGCACGCGCTCGTCATGGTATTCGGTGCGGTGATGCCTG
>JBCKWO010000077.1:0-7490 GCA_038922535.1 Methylobacter sp.
TGTGCAATTGGAAACCGTTTACCTGGGTGAGCAGTTCAGCGATTTTGCCAATACTAACGTCGCAGCTGTAAATGGGAATGGTCAGCACGCCAAGATTGACGATAATGTCGTGCTGAATTTTGCCAGCACTTACCATGTCAAGCCTATCAATACCGATGTGTTTGTCGCGGTTAAAAACGTGCTGGACGAGACTTATATTGTTGATCGTACTCGCGGGATTTTGCCGGGTGCGCCAAGATTGGTGCAGGCGGGCTTCAATTATAAGTTCTGAAGTGTTGAATTAGATGAGGGTATAAAAAAGCCCATTCCGAAAGCATCCACGAGACTGGGCGGCGGCGAAAGCATTATAAAAAAACTAGATTTTACTGGGCACACTGCACCGCGTTGCTATTTCCTTACCTGATTAGAAACATTCTTCAGCTTGATGCTCCGCAGCCTTCAATTGACGGCTTTCCACTTAAACCTGGACAGATAACATCCCTTTGAGGGATGTTATCTGTCAGTTTCCCCGTTTAAGTTGGAATTCCTGTCGAAATGACAGTCATTTTGGCGATGGCTGAAACATCTTGCTAATCAGGTTTTCTTATGACTCTTATCGATAATATAGGCATCTATTGGCAAATCCTGCCAATTAAAAAGTGTTGGCATGGATTCCTGTTATCGCTGGTGCAGAAATGATCCTTACTACCGAATGAAGTCGCAGAGCACACATTCCGCAAACCCTATTGGCGTTTTTGATTCAGGCGTGGGCGGATTATCCGTCCTGCATGAGATTCGCCGAGCGCTGCCGAACGAAAACTTGCTGTATGTGGCGGACTCCGCCCATGCGCCGTATGGCGATAAATCCCAGCAGTTTATCGAGGCCAGATCGATTGCCATTAGCGAGTTTTTAGTCAGCCGAAACGCCAAAGCGATAGTCGTTGCCTGTAACACGGCGACCGGTGCGGCGATAACAGTATTGCGCAAAAGATTCTCGGTGCCGATTATCGCGATGGAACCGGCAGTAAAACCTGCGGCAGCGAACACCCGGTCAGGCGTCATCGGCGTTTTGGCAACCAGCCGGACATTGGCTAGCGATAATTTTGTGCGCTTGTTTGCGCGCTACGGCGCAGATGTCGAGATATTGGGTCAGGCTTGTCCAGGCTTAGTTGAGCAGGTGGAAGCGGGCGATCTGTCCGGCATCAAAACCCGGCTATTGCTGGAACGCTATGTGCTGCCGTTGTTGGAGCAAAAAGCTGACACGCTGGTGTTGGGCTGTACGCATTATCCGTTTTTAGCGCCGCTGATACAGGAGATAGCCGGATCTGGTGTGGCGGTCATCGATTCCGCCGCCGCCGTTGCAAGGCAACTTTACCGTCGGTTGGAAGTGGGTCATTTGTTGGCAGATCAGGCCGGAGTTGGTACGGAATGCTTTTGGACTAGCGGTACGCAGGATAAAGCAAAGCGGCTAGTCTCTCGATTGTGGCAAGCGGATGTCGAGGTATGCGTACTGCCGAATTAAGAAAAATTTCACCATGATTAAATGTCGGGCATAAACAGCACACCCGACCTACCCAACCAAAACAACCGTCTTTTCAGCCAGTTCTTTGAGTATCTGCAAGCCGCCTGCGATAATCATTTCAGGATTGGGATGATTCGATTCCTCGGCAACCTGTTTTAGGCAATCTGCTGTCAGCACCTGTCCCTGTTCCTGAATGATTTGCAGTAACCGGTAGGTGATCGGGGTGATGACACTAAAATTAACTTCATCCTTGAGATTGCGATAAACCACCAAAAAGGTGGCTTGTTCCGGCGGCGTATCAGGCAAAAAATCGGGCGATATTTGCTGGACGGGATATTGATAAACCAGCGGCCAGGCTAAAGGCGACAATTGGATGCGCTGGTAAGACAGATCATCCAGATTCCGCGGGTAAGCATGCACGGTTTCCTTGGCGATGGACAAGGCCATTTCCACCCATTCGTAATGCGCCAGCTCCAGCATGAACGGAAAATCTGCCGGATTGTCCCGCTCGTTTTGTAGATAATCCAAAAACTCTTCCGGGATTTCCGAAAAATGTGGTGAGTGGCTGGCATGTTTGGCAAAGAAATCCTGTCCCAGTTCGAGCCATTGCCGATCATTCAACAACGTCCGCAACACCGGAAAATGGGTCGACAGAAAGCTGTCGATATTATTGAAAAACAGCTCGCGGTACATCGCCATGCGTTGCGGATCGACATCGGCAGGCGGCGGATTGTTTTCGGGATCTCTGATATACGCTGCAAACTCCAGCTGTTTGGCTTTAAAATCGACTTTCATAACGGCCTTAAGCATGTTGCGCTCCCCAGGTCGCTTGTATGGCGCTGATAGTGCGGACTTCCTTGATTAGCTCTGCCATCGGCGGAAGATTAAAATCCCGCTCTAACAGCGTCGGAAACACGCCATAAAGTTCGTAAGCCTTGCCCAGCAGTTTCCAGACCGGATCTATCACGTCCGCGCCGTGGGTATCGACCAGAAAATCTTCCGCCTCGACATAATGTCCGGCGATATGCGCATAGGCGATGCGGTGCGCGGGCATGGCCTTTAAAAAAGCTTCGGCATCGTAACCGTGGTTGACGCTGTTCACGTAAATATTATTGATGTCGATCAGCACATCGCAGTCCGCTTCTTCGATCACCGCATTGAAAAAATCGATCTCAGTCATTTCTTGGCCGGGGGCAGCATAATAGGACACGTTTTCGATGGCTATTTTTTGCTCCAGAATATCCTGGACGCGTTTGATGCGCCCGGCAACGTGAGTCACTGCTTCCGAGGTGAATGGGATCGGCATCAGGTCGTATAAGTGTCCGTTATTGCTGCAATAGCTTAAATGTTCGCTGTAGAATTTGATTTGATGTTCGGCCATGAACTGTTTGACTTCACGAACGAATTTCTCATCCAGCGGATCGGTGCTGCCTATCGACAACGATAAACCGTGGCAGATAAAATCAAAGCGCTCGGTCATTGCGCGGAACTGCTTGCCGAATTTTCCGCCGAGGGTGATCCAATTTTCCGGCGCGACTTCATAAAAGCCAATCTCTTCGGGAGGCGCTTCAAAAATCTGGCTTAAAATAGACCGCCGCAGGCCTAAACCGGCACCGTGAACGAGATTCTGGATCGTGTCCATAAGAACACCTGGGTGATTTGAGAAAAAAAAGGGCATGAGTGTCATGCCCTCCCTATTTGCTAAGGAACAAGCACGAAATAAGTTGAGCAACTGTAGGAGCGGCTTTAGCCGCGATTATCGCGGCTAAAGCCGCTCCTACGATAATGTAAATGCCTAAGTTATTCCATGCACATTCCTAAATTAAAGCTTATTTGTCTTTAGGCATGTTGTCCATACTGCCCATAGCGCCGCAAGCGCCTTCTTTGCCTTTCATCATTGCGCCGCAAGCCGCTTCCATACCTGGCTTCATTTTGCCGTCTTTCATCATTTCTTTGCAAGCCGCTTCCATACCCGGCTTCATTTTGCCGTCTTTCATCATCGCGCCGCATGAGCCATCAGCCGCTTTTGCGCCGTCAGTTTTTTTGTTGCCTGCACATGCACCTTCCGCCTCCTTCTTAGGTTTTTCCATGCCGCCCATTGCCGCGCCGCAGGCCATTTCAGCCGCTTTGTCGGCCTCTGCAACTTGCATGTAACCGGCCGATAATTCAGTCATGCCGAAAGGATTGGCTTGTGCATTAACCGCAGTTGCCGCAAAAGTCGATAGGAAAGCAGCGCCCATTGCAGCAGCTAAAGGTGTTTTATTGATTTTTTTCATGGTGACTCCAGAGTGTTGGTGGTTTTAATCAGCTCCCAGCGGTTAAGTCGGGAGTTCAATCGATGTGTAAACCGCATCGAATGCTGCTTATCATATCAAAACCGACTGAATAAAGAATGAATATCCTTTTCCCTAGAAAAATCATTCGATCCACGAAAACCACGCCCTACAATGAATGGCCTTTTCCGACTCTTTTGTGGACTAATCGCCATCCAATAAACCCCGCCAAGTTAATCATCGGTTTTTTCGTAGCTATTCAGTGTAGGGATAACATCCCTGACAAGCCGCAGTGTGATTGAGGTTGGCATTGAAAGAATAGAGGTCAAACCTTACCCGGCTCATTGCATAGGGATGTTATCCCTTATGGGCTGAATAGTTACGTTTTTTCTTTATACTCACACAAATCTTCAATGACACAGCTCTGGCAGCGCGGCTTCCGGGCAATGCAGGTGTAGCGGCCATGCAGAATCAACAAATGATGCGCATCTTTCTTGTATTGTTTGGGCACCCCTTTATCCAGTTTTCGCTCCACCTCCAGCACATTCTTGCCGGGCGCAAGGCCGGTGCGATTAGAGACCCTAAAAATATGCGTATCCACTGCAATCGTATCTCGCCCGAAAGCGGTGTTCAGTAGCACATTGGCGGTTTTTCTGCCGACCCCCGCCAACGCTTCCAGCTCCTCCCGTGTTTCCGGCACCTGGCCTGCATGTTTATCAAGCAGCTGCTGACAAAGCGTGATGATATGGGCGGCTTTGCTGTTAAACAGGCCGATAGTTTTGATGTATTCTTTCAAACCCGATTCGCCCAGTGTCAGAATGTCGCGGGGCGTATTGGCAACGGGGAATAATTTGGCGGTGGCTTTGTTGACGCCCTTATCGGTCGCCTGCGCCGATAAAACCACTGCAATCAATAATTCAAAGACACTGGTGTAATGCAGTTCAGTGGTTGGTTCGGGTATGGCTTTTGCTAGCCGATCAAAAATTTCCAGACGTTTTTTTGGGTTCATGGCGATATTGGGCTTTACCCGGCGTAAGGCAACCGCAAGATCAGCGTCTTAATAGCCGGTTCTTGCGCGATGATGCTCTCACATAAGCGGAATTGATCGATGGCGCGGCGCAAGTTTTGCTCGGGATCGGTCGCCTTAAAATAGCGGTTGCCTTGCAGATAATCGGTGTAAAAGCGGATGCCTAATTCAAAGGGGATCAAGCGGATGGCCGGATATAAATAGTGATAATCGTGTTCGGTAAAAAACGCGCCAGCCTCGCTCAGGTAGCTTGTTAATAGCGCCGCGCAAATATCCAAGTCAAATACGCCGGGATTGGTGCTGCAGCAAGAGCGTAGGCAATCGCCAATATCATAATGAACTAGCCCTGGCTTGACGGTATCCAGGTCGATAAGACTGACGATAAGTTTGCTGTGTTTGTCGAACAGGAAATTGTTTAATTTCGGGTCGCCGTGGATGACCCGCAAAGACAGCAGGCCTTGTTGCACGGCGGTTTCAAGGTCGTCGGCAATAGGCTCAAAGCGGCTGATGAAGTCGGCGCAATATTGATGTTGGCGTATCGGTTGTGGCAAAAGCTGATGATAACGCTTTAAATAGCCCGGCGTTATGTGGAATCCGGGCAGGGTGTCGTGCAAAAGCGAAGAATCAAGATCGCTGGTTAAGCGATGAAAATGCCCCAGCGCAAATCCGGCTTGTTCCGCATCGCTAAGCGTGCCGACGGTCTCAATGCTTTCGGTATCGCTGATAAAACTTAACGCCCGCCAGCAATCGCCGTTTCCATCCCGGTAAAATGGGAGGTTATCGAGAGTCTTAAAAATTTCCGGAATTTGCAGCTTAACCGACGCGCTGGCTTTTTGCGTTATATGCCGGTTAAGCGTTGCCAAATTCGCCATGATTAGCTCAGGCGCAGGAAAAACTTCGCGGTTTAGGCGTTGCAGGACAAACGGAAATAACGGTGTTTCAACCAGATAGGTGTCATTGATCAAGCCGTTGCCCAACGGCGTTATCTGCGTAGAGGCATGGGCGAACTGATTGGCGATAGGCAGTAGCGTGTTCATGTAGGGGCGAATTCATTCACCAAGGGCGGCTAAAGTAGATTGCTTCGCTTTAATTAATGCCGTTAACTGCCGCAAAGCCTGCCCCCTATGGCTCAACGAGTTTTTGACTGCCGCCGACAACTCCGCCGAGGTACAGTGCTGCTCCGGCACCCAGAACACCGGATCATAGCCGAAACCGTTTTCGCCGACCGCATGATCCAAAATACGGCCTTCCCAAACGCCTTGAGCAATGAGCGGACAAGGATCATTTGCGTGTTCCATAAACACCATCACACAGATAAACCGCGCAGTACGCAGTTCATCCGGGACGCCATCAAGCTCCTTCAGCAGCTTGTCGAGATTGTCTTGATCGCTGGCGCCAACGCCTGCATATCGTGCAGAAATTATGCCGGGCGCACCGTTTAACGCGTCAACCACCAAGCCCGAATCATCGGCTATTGCCGGTAACTGGCAATGCAATGCCGCATTTCTGGCTTTTAAAATGGCATTTTCTACAAACGTAGCGCCGGTTTCTTCGACATCGACAACATTCGCCGCGCCAGTTCCTGACTGGCTTGCGGTAGTCACACCGTCCCTGGCGATAAACGCGGACTGCAGGACAATCGGATGATCCGCCAGGATTGCCTGGATTTCCCTGATCTTACCGGGATTGCTGCTGGCTAAGACGATGTTGGATAATCTTGACAAGCTCATTGATGATTTTCTAACGCTATCCGTTGTTTTTCCAGCAATTGTTTAATGCCAAAACCAGCCAGCTCCAACATCGCATCCAGTTCTTCTTTTCTGAACGCATGGCCCTCAGCCGTACCTTGCACTTCAATAAACGCCGCGGCATCGTTCATCACCACATTCATATCGGTTTCGGCATTGCTGTCTTCGGCATAATCCAGATCCAGCACCGGCACGCCGTTATAAATACCTACAGAAACCGAGGCAACCTGCCCGTGCAGCGGATTAGTCTTGATTTGTTTACGTTTGAGCATTTTTTGCACCGCCAGCGACAACGCGACAAAACCGCCGGTAATCGCCGCCGTGCGGGTTCCGCCATCTGCCTGCAATACATCGCAATCGATCATGATAGTGTGTTCGCCCAAAGCCTTCATATCAATCGCCGCTCGTAGTGAACGACCAATCAGGCGCTGAATTTCCAGGGTACGCCCGCCTTGCTTACCGTGACTGGCTTCCCGACCCATCCGAGTATGGGTCGAACGCGGCAACATGCCGTATTCGGCGGTAATCCAGCCTTCGCCTTTGCCTTTAAGAAAACGCGGTACGCCCCTGTCGACACTGGCAGTGCACAGCACTCGGGTATCGCCGAATTCAACCAAGACAGAGCCTTCTGCATGTTTGGTAAAACCGCAGGTGAAGTTGATGTCTCTTAGTTGATCAGGGTTGCGTCCGCTAGGTCTCATGGTTATTCCGGTAAAATGAAAACCGCACAGTATACCGGAACTGCATCCTGCTCGACGGATAATCAGCCGCCGGTCAGCGCCTGCTGCAGCTCGGCAGCCGATTGCGGACGATTTTCCGGCTGCAACGCCATAGCCCCGTCGATGGCTTTTAATAGATGTTCCGGGGATTTTCGTTTAAACACCTTCACTCCCACTCAACGATATATTGATCTATAATGATGCCGGTTTGCAGGTAATCCC